>NZ_CP045319.1 GCF_009363255.1 Roseivivax sp. THAF197b
GTCTGTTGCGAGCCGCTCAGGCCGTTTTCTTCGAACGGCTCTCGCAACAGGCCGGGATCTTTGCGATTTTCGCGATTACCTATGTTGTCACGACGATCCAACCCGGCGGGTTGCGCTGGCCTGTCTGGCTGACGTCGATCACGGCACCCTTGCTGATCGCCTGTCTGGGTCTGCCCTTTGTGCTGTGGTTCGGCTGGCTCTTGCCCGGGCCGCAGCGACGGGCGCTGCAGGATCTGTTTTCCGCGCTGGAGATGTCGCTGATCGGCAAGCGGGTCCTGCCCTTGCAGCTGCCGCTCGCGCTTGTGACGGCAGGCTGCAATATCTTTGCCTTCTATGCCTGTGCCATGGGCACCGGGACGGAGCTGCCGCTCGCGGCGGTGCTCGGGCTCGTGCCGCTGATCCTCTTCATGATGCTGGTGCCGGTGACCGTGGCGGGCTGGGGACTACGTGAAGGGGTGGCCGCGGCGCTGTTCCCCATCGCGGGGGCTGGCGAATCCGCCGGGCTTGCCGCCTCCATCGCCTTCGGTCTGGTTTTCTTGGCTGCCGTGTTACCCGGCGTCCTTCCGATCCTTTTTCGTCGCAAGCGCGTTGAGGAGAAGGATGCCCAGACCTAGGTGCATCAGATAGGCATTTTTTAGGGACGACCCGTAACCATGATTGGCCCGGTTCTCATTTTCCGTCGTTTGGACGACACGCATCTGCACTTGGCCGCGATTGTCACGGGGCAGGGGCCGGACCAGCCGGATCCTCTCATTGCGGATGGCATCGAGGTTGCGGCTGAACTGCTGACCGAGATCGATGAGACCCGCATCTGGCGATACAGCTTCGTGCTCGAACGGGGGCCGAACTCAGGCTACCGCTTCGGCGGTGAGTATCATCCGGTCGCTACGGATTTCGACGGCGACCTGCGCATTGGCTTCGTTTCCTGCAACGGCGAGGAGAATGGCGATCTCGACCGGGACGGCGCTGAACGCAATGCGATGTGGATGCGGATGGATGAGACGCATCACGCCAATCCGTTTCACTTGCTGATCCATGGCGGCGATCAGGTCTATGCAGACGAGGTCACGCATGGCCATCCGCTGACGGAGGAGTGGCCGGAACACGTGCCCGAGCGCGTCACCGATGAAGCGCTCGACGATTTGCGGGGGCATCTGAGGCGCGGCTTCCTGCATCGCTACATCAAGACATATTCGGGCGACGGTTTCGCGCGGATGTGCGCGCAGGTGCCATCCGTCATGATGTGGGACGATCATGATATTTGCGATGGGTGGGGATCGCTCGATGCGGACAAGCTCGAGTCGTCCGTGGGTCGTCTGATCTTCGAATGCGCCCGCGAGGCGTTCCTGTTGTTCCAGCACGGGGCGACGGATGCGGATGTGCCGGAGCTTTTTCTCGATCCCACCGGCACGACGCTCAGCTTCCGCCGCGATCTGCCGGGCGTCACGCTTCTTGCGCCGGACCTCCGATCCGAGCGGACGAAAGCCCGCATCATGGGAGAGGCCGGTTGGGCTGCATTCGACAGCGTGCGGCAGGAGGTGTCAGACCGGGTGATCCTGATCTCGAGCGTGCCGCTTCTGGGGCCGCGCCTGTCGATTGTCGAAAGGATCATGAACGCGATCCCGACGATGCAGAAATACGAGGACGATCTGCGCGATCAATGGCAAAGCCATGCGCATCGGGCCGAATGGCAGCGCATGCTGCGCGCCGTCCTCGATATGGAAAACGCAGGGGCGGAGGTGACGGCGGTCTCGGGCGAGATCCATCTGGCGACACGGGCCACGCTCGATGGGGGCCGGCGCCCTGTGCATCAGCTCGTGGCATCCGGCATTTCGCATCGCGCCCCGCCGCGCGCCTGGGCCTGGGCGCTCGGGACGTTCGCGCGTTTGGGTGAGGCTCCACTGCCGGGGCATCCGATCCGGATCAGTCCGCTGCCGGGGCAGGGGACCAACTACACGGCGGAGCGGAATTTCCTGATGATCGACCGGCAGGGCGCATCCTGGCAGGCGCGCTGGTCGCTCGAAGACAGCGGCGTGACGCCGTCCCTGTCGATCTGAGCCCGCGTCAGCCGAGGTAGATGCGCCCCTTGGGATAGCGCACCCGCGCGACACTATGCGTGGCGAGGAAAAAGCCCAGGGTAAGGGGCCCGACGCGGCCCAGGAACATTACGATCATAATCATCACGCGCCCAACCGCGTCCAGGTTTTCGGTCGCGCCCATGGTCAGCCCGACCGTTCCGAATGCTGATGCGACTTCGAAAGCCAAAACGAGGAAGGGGCCGTCGAAGGTGATCGAGATGACGAAGAGCGACAAGACGAGGATCATCACGGAGACGGTTGTGAGCGCGAGCACCTTCATCACCTCCTCAAGGGCGAGGCTGCGTCCGAAAGCGTGAAGTTCGGTGCGTTTGCGGAAAAACGCGATGGTTGCGAGGACAAGAACGACCGCCGTGGTCACCTTGATCCCGCCCGCGGTCGAGGTGGAGCCGCCGCCGATCACCATCAGCGCCATCGTCAGAAGCGTCGTGGCGTCGTGCATGCCCGCGGTTTCGATTGTGTTGAAGCCTGCGGTGCGCGGTGTGACGGCCTGAAACCAGCTCGCCTGGATCTTGTGCCAGATTGGCAGCTCTCCAAGGGTGGCGGCGTTGGTCCACTCGAGCGCCGCGAAGATCGCCCAAGGGACAAATATGAGAACGACCGTGCCGTAGAGCATGATCTTGGTGTGCAGCGACAAGGCGCGCCACCGACGTGTTTCATAGATGTCGGCCAATACGACGAAGCCCAGACCACCCAGAATAAACAGCATCGGGATGACCAGATTGATCACCGGGTTGCCGACCCAAGGCACGAGGCTCTGACCCTCTAGGCTGAAACCCGCATTGTTGAAGGCGGAGACCGCGTGAAAGATTGCGAACCAGGCGCCTTCGGCAAATCCCATCTCGGGAATGAAGACGAGAGCGAGCAGGGTGGCGCCGCCCGCTTCACAGCCCAGGGCCACGGCGAGCAGCAGTTTCACCAGCTTCAACAGATCGCCCATGGAAGATTGGTTGAGATCCTCGCGCAGGATCAAACGACCGCCCAATCCGATTTTGACGCCGATGGCGGACAGAACGAACACGGCGAAGGTCATCAGTCCCAGACCGCCGAACTGGACCAGCAAGAGCAGGATCACCTGCCCGATGAAGGTGAAATCCGTGCCTGTCTGGACGACCGAAAGCCCGGTGACCGTGACCGCAGATGTGGCGGTGAAGAGCGCATCGAAGAAGCTGATCGACGTCGTCGTGGAAAACGGCAGCCAGAGCAGGAGAGCGCCCAAGGCAATGACGGTCATGTAGAGCGTGACCAGAAGACCCGGAGGCGTGAGCCGAATGATCCGGCCCCAAAGACGCGAGCGGAAGCCGATCAGCGCCATGTCAGAGGCTTGCCGCGAAGCGCCGCAGATCGTTGCGCTTGCCCAGCAGGAGCAGCAGATCGTCCCGCTCGAACGTGCATTTCTCGCCGTCCTGCGCAATGTATTTGGTGCCGCGCATCACGCCGACGCAGCGCAGATCGTATTTCGTCTCATGCGCCAGATCGCCGAGGCTTTTGCCTTCGAGGCTTTCGGGGATCCGGAAATTCACCACGTAATAGCTGTTGCCGAGGCTGATATAGTCGCGGATCAGCGGGTTATGCAGAACTTGCGCGACATGCTGGCCGACCTCGACCTCGGGATGCACGATCCGGTCCACGCCCAGCCGGGACAGGATGCGATGATGTGTCTTGGTGCGGGCCTTGGCCCAGATCGTCTCCACACCCACGAGTTTCAGGTTGATGGCCGAGAGAATCGACGCTTCGAGATCGGAACCGAGTGCAATCAGGGCGATATCGCAATCGCCCAAGCCCGCCTCTTTCAGCGCCTTGTCGTCGCGCGCGTCCACGATGAGCGCTTGGCTGATCGCATCCGCATGTGCGGCGACGCGGTCCTCATTGATATCGACGCCAATCACCGGGTTGCCGAAGCGCGTGAGTTCCTTCGCAACGGTCGAGCCGAAATTGCCGAGGCCGATCACGGCGAAGGTGCGGGCTTTGTCTGCCATGCGGAGATCCGTTCGGAATAATGCGCGTGCTCATGAGCATGGCGCGCTTACGTGGAATGACAAGGAAGGCCGTCTCTCAGTCCGAGAGTTTTTCCAGATAGCGCCGCGCAACCGAAACGCGCGTCTCCCGGCCCATCAGATCCATCAAGAGCTTGATACGGCCATCGGTATCGAAACCCTCGATCCGGCTGACGAGATCCACCATCGGCCCGGACACGACCCTGACCGTATCGCCGAGGTTCAGCGCCGGGGCGGCTTTCAGAAGGCCCTGTTCATCGCAGCGATCAATGAGCGCCGCCATGAAGTCTTCCGGGAGGGATTGCGGTTTCCGAGGATCGTCGACGATGATCCGCGTGAGGCCCCGTGTGGCGTTGAGGGCGCGCCAATCCGGATTGGCAGGATCGAAGCGAACAAAGATGTAGCCGGGAAAGAGGGGGCGTGGGGTGGTGACGACTTTCTCTGCGCGGCGCAGCGTTTCCAGCCGTTTCGGCGTGAAATGACGGAACCCCTGCCGCTTCAGATTACGCTCTGCAATCGTGAGGCCGTTCGGCTTCAGCTGAGCCGCGAACCAGTTATCGGCGTGAACGGACGGATCGAGTTCGTCCATGCTGAAGCCTCCAAACTGAGCTAATATCGGCTCGACCTGCTACGTCGGCAGCGCGTTTGCGGCAGGCCGAGCCACGTTCATCACGAATTGTAGTAACCAGATCCGTAAGCTGAGTAGGCGCCGTACTTTCCGCCATACCCGTAGCGCTTCATGCCTTTGGGATCGATCTGGCCGAGCACCAGACCGGATACGCGCAGATTGGCCGTTGCGAATTGGCGCATCGCCTCGCGCACCTGGGCCTTTGTCGTGCGGTCCCAAGCCGTGGTGAAGATGATCGCGTCGGTGTACTGGCCGATCACGCGCGCATCGGGGACCACAAGCACCGGCGGGGTGTCGATGATGATGATGTCATACATGCCACGCAGACGCTTGAGGAACTCCTTGAACTTCTCCGAAGAGAAGATGTCCGCTGCGTTGAGGTTGGACTTGTCGCCCATCAGGATGTCGACGGGCATCCGCGGATCCCGGATGACAGCTTCCTCGACCGTGCATTCCTCCATCATCGCAGCCACGAGACCCGGATGATTCTCGTCCACTTTGAAATATTGCTGGAAGGTCCTGCGACGGATGTCTGCTTCGATCAGCAGCACCTTGCGCCCCATGCCGGCCAAGTTGTGTGACAGAGATATGGCCTGCGTCGTCTTGCCTTCGCCGGGCAGCGACGAGGTCGACATGATCACTTGCGGAGGCTCATCGACATTGGACAAGAGGACCGAGGTTCGGAGGTTTCGAATCGCTTCGGCCGCCGCGGATGTCGGTTTCGCGTTGAGATAGTCAATCAGCTGATCGCGGCGTTTGATCGGCATCTTGGGGATCTGGCCGAGAATGGTCTGACCGGTATGCGCCTCAAGGTCATCCGCCGTTCGGAACCCGGAATGCATGAATTGACGGCCGAGGATGATCGCAGCGCCAAGCATCACGCCCAAGATCCCGGAGAGGGCGAGGATCAGCGACTTACGCGGTTCGACATATTCGCCAGGTGTGGCTGTGGACAATACGCGGCTATCTGCCTGCTGAAGGCCTCGCTGAACGGACGCTTCTTTCAAGCGGTTCAGGAACGTCTCGTAGAGGGTTCGGACCGATTCAAGCTCGCGCTCTCTCTGCTCTAGTCCGGCCAGGTCCTCTGACTGCTCCGCAAGGTCGGTTTCTTGGCGCTCCAAAGAGGCCGCAAGCGCTGTTTCCTGGGAGCGCAGGCGCTCGAGGTTAGTTTCCTCGCGCGAGATCAGAAGATCCGCACGCGATTCGAAGAGCTGGGTCGCATTCCCATCCCTCTCGAGTACGTCGGGACGGAGGCGATTCAGCGTCGGATCGGAGAGCCGCATTGCCAGAGTTTCGAAATCATCGCTGTCCAACAACTCCCGATATTGCTCGGTTCTCTGCTCCTGCAGGGCAATTTGCGCGCGGGTCTCACCAAGACGGTTGCGCAAATCGATAAGCTGTCGGTTCAACGCTTCAAGGGCTTCGGGGCTAATCAGATCCGTCTCCGTACGCGCGGCCTGCAGATCGTCTTCGCGTTCAAGCAGCTCGGCTTCGAGTTCGGTCACCCGTTCGGATAGCCAGGTGACGGCATTCTCGGTCGTCTGGAATTTCTTCGCGACCTGGTCGCCGATGTAAATTTGGGCAAGCGTGTTGACGAGACGCTGGGATTTCACCGCATCTTCGGTCCGCATGGAGATATTGAAGACGTAGGTGTCACGGATGACGCTTGCCGAGATCGCATTTCGAACGGCCGCGACAGTTCTGTTGCGGATCGTCTCGGCGTCCGGTCCTTCTTTTTCTCCAGCACCGATCAGATTGCGGACCACTTGCTTCACGGGCTCTAGCGAAAGAACGGGCTCGGGTCGCAAAGATGCGTTGAACTCAGGATCGTTGAGCAGGTCCATTTCGTCGACGAGCTGTAAAAGCAGACCACGGGAACGAATCACCTCCAGTTCCGTGTTGAGGCTGGCGTCCTCTGTGGATGTTCCAGAGACAACGGCTTCGATGTCGACGATGGGCGCTATTTGCAGCTCGATGGCCAAGGTTGTTGACGCTTGGTACTTCGGAACGGCGACAAGATAGGCGTAAGCCCCGCCGATGAGCACCGCGACTACCGCGCAAAGTGCAATGATCCACTTGCCGCGCCAAAGCGTACCGGCGAGTTCCATCAGATCGATTTCGTCGTCCTGCGTATCGGTTTGAGGGGCAGGGACGCCAGAACGCGCGATCGGTTGGGAAATGGAAGTGTTCACGAGACCTCAATCAATGAACTGCAGGCCGCATCGTCATACGTAAAAGCCAACCTGATGAAAATAGTGCTGCAACGAATTCTGAGTGAAGCAGGCGCCATCGAAAAGGGCCGCCACGAGGCGGCCCTTTGAGCTTTCCGACGACAGAGCGTGGCGATTAGGTGCCGCTCGTGCCCGTGGTCCCTGTGGTGCCCGTGGTCCCGCTGGAGCCGTCGCCGTCGCCGCCAACCGACGAGATCAGCGCGACGAAGAGCAGACCGGCAGCGCCAGCAGCTGCAGGGCCGAGGCCTTGGCCAAGGTCAACAGCCGCTGCACGAACGCACGTCACGCGGATCGTCGTTGCGTCGATGAACTCTGCGCTTTGGATGGCAGCGTCGGCGCCGCACGCATTCTGGCTGGCTGCGATCTGAAGTGCTTCAGCGCTGGTGCCCTGCGCGGAGGCGGAAAATCCGGTCAGCGCAAGCGCGGCCGATGCAGCGATTGTGCGAATATACATTTATCACTCCTAAAGTTGGCATGTAACTCCATGGCGTTCTACGAAGTCCGCGACGCCAATGCCAGAGAAAATTTGGTTTGCGGTGGAATCTGATCATCCTGCGTTTCGTCCACATAAGTGATTGAAATATATATTTTTAATTCGCCGGCCGAAAATTTTCGGCAGGGAATCGCAGTGGGTTCGTGTGTCTGGCGGGCTGTATTGCGCTCAATTTATGGGCGCTTGCGGCGAATGTAGGCGGAATGCAGCGATTTTGCGGTCTTCTTGAGTTAGGTAGGTCTGGACAGCGGTGACCCCTGCTTGCTACTCGGACCATGAGTTTACAATCCTGAGTCGAACCCGCACCGCCAATTCATGCAAACCTTCGTCGTTTCAACCCGGCATTTGTGTGATTGGTCCAGGGGTTTGTATTTATACAATTTTTAAGTCTTTGGGAACATCCATGCTGCTCGCTCCTGATGTTGTTAATAATCTGCCACCACTTGCTGCTATACTGTCATTCGTCGCGACCGGGATGCTGGTTCTTCTCGTCCCGCAGCTTCCACGGCTCGCAGGAGCACCAGAGCATCTGTCCGCGGTCCAGTCCGCGCACAAAAAGATTACGCCACGGGTTGGCGGTCTTGCGATCTTCTTTGGACTTTGTGTCATGCTGGTTTTTTTGCCTTGGAAAGAAGCGCGAATCTATGGCGGGTTTTTCTTGGCGGCCAGCGTGCTCTTCATGGCAGGCATTCTCGAAGATCTCGGTTTCGGCGTATCGCCGACCAACCGCTTAGTTGCAGCGGTTATATCGAGCCTTCTGGTGGTTGGAATCTTCGGAACTTGGCTGACGCGGGTCGATATTCCCGGGCTCGAAAGTTTTGTCCAATACTGGTTCGTCGGTGTGCCTATCACAATTCTGCTCACAGCCGGTATCGCGAACGGTTTCAACCTGATTGACGGTGTGAACGGGCTTTCAAGTGTCGTTGCGATTGTCTCTTCGCTGGCGCTGTCATTCATCGCCTATCTCAGCGGCGACATCTTTCTTGCGCAGGCAGGTCTGATCCTTGCCGCGGCCGTCTTCGGCTTTTTCGCGCTGAATTTTCCCTTTGGTCTTATCTTTCTTGGCGATGCCGGGGCCTACACCCTCGGCTTCTTCATCAGTTGGCTCGGAATATTCGTCGTAATCGGCTCGACCGATGTCACGCCTTGGGCAGTTCTTTTGACCGTCATCTGGCCGGTATCTGACACCATGCTCGCCATCTACCGTCGGTCCCGTCGTCAGGCCGACACGATGGCGCCGGACAGGCTACATGTGCACCAGCTTGTCATGCGCGCCATCGAAATCGTCTTTGTCGGTCGCTCGAAGCGCCACATCAGCAACCCGCTCACCACGGTGATTCTGACGCCCTGCGTTCTTGCCCCGGCACTCGCTGCGGTTGCGTTCTGGAACAGCCCTCTCTTTGCTTTCCTGTCGGTTGTGACCTTCAAGATCATCTTCTGGGGCACGTATCTGTCGATGTTCCGGGTCATTTCCCGTTACCGTCGCGGATCGTACCGGCGGGCGGCCTAAGCATTCGCCTGGTGGCGGGCGAAAGTCACCGGCTTCTCTCTTATTCAGAGCGCAGGCAAATTGGACTCAGCTTGAGCGAGCGCCGGTTTGGATATGTTGGTCCACGAGCTTGAAGAACTGCGTATACCGCATTGGATAAGAAATCCGATGATTGGCCTTATCGGCGGTTCGGACCCTCGGAGGCACCAATAACAACCTCTGGGAGAAAACGCGCCCGTTTCGGGAAAACCGCTGCAACGCGGGCCCAAAGACGGTAACCGCAATGCAGTAAGCAGCCTTTGGCAATGCGGGCCCGGTGTCGATCGGGCGTATTTGAAGCTCGCGCACCAGACGGCCTACCGCGATTCTGTAGGCTTGGGCCTGCGCCACAAGCTACTTCGCAGCACCTTATACTTAGGCTAAAGCATGCTATGGGCGTTCATCGGGGCGCGGCGCTCAAGACAAATTCTCATATCGATACTTTGCCTACTCCCGCCCAACAGTTCGCGATATAATGCTTGCGCATTATCGGTGGAGGCTAGGCGGCATGGCAAAATCAAAAATGACCGCAAAGGGGCAGACGACCCTCCCCAAGGCCGTACGCGCCGCGCTGCATCTCAAGCCAGGTGATACGCTGCGCTACCTAATACTCGATGGCGAAGTGCGCATTTTGAAAGCGCGCCCAGTGTCGGAGTTGAAGGGCATGCTGCGCCGCCCAAACCAGCATGCCGTGACGCTGGACGAGATGGAGGATGGCATCTCCGCTGGAGCCGTGGAGTAGCGGCGCGATCACGCTCGATACCAATATTTTCCTGCGTTTCCTGACGCAGGATGATCTTGACCAATCTGCCGAAGCTGAAAGGTTCATGAGCGGTCTGACGTCTGTTGCCTCCGGGTATGTGGGTCGCGAGATCCTGGCCGAGATGGCCAAGGTTTTGGAGCGCGCTTACAAAGTGCACGCGCCGACACTTCTCGGGCCCTAGAGGGACTCCTGTCAGCGTCGGAGCTGACCCTTGAGGCCTCCGGAGGCGTTGGCACCGTTCTGCAACTCTACGAGGACAAAGGGTTCGGATTTTCCGATTTGATGATCCGACAGGCTGCACTGAGATCCGGGGTGGAGACGTTGGTCACCTTTGATCGGAAAGCGGCGCGGCTCAGGGTGTCACATTGCTTGATGAAGACAGCCGACAGTGACGCCTTGCGCGTCGGCTTCGCCGTCTCGCGCATTGGCTGGCAGCGCGGAGTTTCTTCGCCGAGCAGTCACGCTGCTTGAGAGGGCAGTCCAGGTGACCGAGGCAGGGTGCGAATCCGCGATCAGACTGTCTCGTTCAGCGACCAGCATCAGAAACCCGAAAAGACCATGTCCAAAGCGCCGCGGATCACATAGTCGAATTCGGATAAGTCACGAATCGGCACTCCTCTGAGCAGCGCGGACGGGATCGCCGCCATCTCGGCGGTGTGGAGCGCGTGGTCCACCCCCTCGATCTCGAAGACCGGCTCCAGTCGACCGATCACCTGCGGGCCGCCGACAACCGGGACTAGCGGCGCTACGACGCGGGACCCCGTATCGACCAGGTCTATTTGCAGGTCGAGCACCAGGCGATCTAACGCGATCCTGTAGACGTGGAACTGCGCCATCAATCGCTGCGCAGCACCTGAAGGTCAGCCAGAGGCGTGCCATTCGCGTCAATCCAGGCGCGGCGCTCTGATATGGCGGATGCGTTCTCCGCAGCCCAGGCCTCCGCGCGCGCCACCCGAACCGCCTCTGCAACGGCAGCATCGCTGATTGCCGATACATTAAGCCCCAACTCCCGTGCAGCCGTGAGATTGGCTGGTGTTAGGCTTACGTTGGTGCGTTGTTTCTCGCGTTTAGACTGCATTTTCGTGTGTTCACCTTCAATCCAAACAGTACACACTGAGGGTGTGTAAAGCAACCGTGTCGTGCTTTGCTTGAGTTTCACTAAGCTGCCGGGCGCACAGAAAACGGCCTCCGATCCCATGCGTGGCGCGGGGTTACTGGTCTGCCATCCTCAAGATTTCTTGCCAGCCCTGACCTGCGCCCAGGATACGCAAGATCGTAAGATGATCGTCCGCGATCCGGTAGGTGATCAAATGCTCTGCGCTTGGATGAATGCGGGCAGGCGGATCGAATTCAGGGCGTTCACGCGCCATCTCCGGCATGAAGAGCAACCGCAATCAGCTATATTCAAGGATGTCGGAGTAGCGGTCGGCCTGTGAGATTGACCATTTCTGCGCCGTTTCGAGACAGATGTCTTTCAGATCGGTTTGGGCTGCAGGTGTCAGCCGGTAGGCGGTCAGACTACTTGCCACCATGTTGCTCCCGCATCTTTGCCTTGAACGCCTTGAAGTCGACGGGCTTGGGCTCACCGCTCTTCAGGCCCTCGTCAATCGCTTGCTGGAGGCCCGCGAGCGCCTGTGCGCGCTCCTGGTCGCGGCGAATAAGGTGACGCATATAATCGCTGGTGTTGCTGAAGTTGCCGTCCTTCAGTCGGGCTTCAACCCAAGCCTTCATCGGGTCTGGTAGCGAAACATTCATCGTTGCCATTTGTTCTTCTCCCTTATCGCCCACTATTCCAGTGTATGGCGAGGATTGTCCAAAATGTTGCCAAGGCCTGCCATGATTGGTCTCGCTTTCAGGGATTGGAGGCGTTGCGGCGTTGCGACCTGGCGGACGGTGTGCGCCTCAAAGACAGCTTTAAGAAGAAAGTTATCCCGTTTCGGGAAGACGGAGTTTCGCGTCGCTCTCTTCCAGAACGAAGGCAGACCGGTCCCCGCTGCAACGCGCCCACCCCGTAGCGGCAGGGCGACACCGACAGCCATGCGCCGTCCAGATCGTCGTAGTAGACAATCGCCGGAAGAGGCCGCCGCTGGTGCAGGATGCGCAAGACGACAGGCTCCTGCCGTCAACGGATGAAAAGAATTAGGTTTATCGGCCATAGTTGAATGGCCGAATTCCTTTACCGAAGGGATGGCGACGACGCCACGACATCGGGTTGGCTTCAATTTTTCGAGCGCGGCCACCAGGCCGCGGTCGTCGTCGAGCCTTTGCGCATCGTCCCATTATTTGAGCGTTTTGGCACGATTGTCTTTGAGATCGTGTCGCGCCAAGTCGCAGCGCTGTAACGCCATGAAGGTTATGACGTGAAGGCGTCACGCTCGAAGTTAGCAAACGCGGCCGCATCGGTCGCAGCGGCAGCACTCTCGAGGTCAGTCTTCAGAGCGTAGAACTTACGTGCGCCATTCTTCTCATCAAGAGACGGATTCCGGTCAGGACGACCTCGCTAACATTAGCGTAGGCGCCGGACTTGATCTGCTTCTGCACGTATTCCTGCATGGGGTCAGTCAGAAGAATATCGAGCATAAGATCTTCCCCCATATGCCGGATAAGGCGAGGTCTCATTTGCCAAATCACCACAAGGTAAAGGACCGGCCGAGGATGAAAGACGCGAACAGCCAATCGTCATTTTGCCCAATTTCCGAGACGCAAACCGCTGACGCGGCTGAACTCGCCTTCGTTGTTCGTGATCAGGCACATTCCTCTTGATCGGGCATGACCAGCGATCATGACATCGAAGGGGCCGATTGAGGTTCCGCTGGTAGCAAGCTCCGCTCGGATCTGGCCGGCGTGTTCAGCAGCGCTCAGATCGAAGTCGAGAATATCGATACGACCGAGGAGTCCCTCGATGACATCAAGATTGCGGCGGACGAATTGCGACTTATGGGCGCCGTAGAGCAGTTCCATGGCGGTCACGCTTGAAGCGCACATCTCTCCGTCATGTGCCTCGAACTGCTTTCGGACTGCCTCCGGCTTGTTTTTGATCGTGTAGATCAGAATATTCGTGTCCAGCATGTACCGCAGCATCAGAGCGCAGCGCGCTCCTGATCTGCAGGTTGCTCACGCTCTGACATAAAGTCCTGACTAACCTCAGGGCCGCTGAACCATTCGGCCCAACCTTGCTCAGAAGGCGTGATGACCCAGCTGCGGCCGCGGCGCTCGATATCAACACTGGTGACACCTTCGGGCAGGCGCACTGACTTAGGGAAACGAACGGCCTGTGTCTTGTTGGTCATAAACACCGATCCACGCTCCATTTCAAACGCCTCTCTTTCATACCAATATATACATAGGGTATACACCTATTATAGTCAAGAGTGTAGACCTGCGGCTGACCGCTCACGAACAACAATATTTGGCTCGAATGCCCGATAAAGCGGGAAGGAGCACCCGTCCCATCTTCTGAGATAAGATATCGGCATGGGTAAACTGAACCGCTCCAGCTTTCGCCTATTGCACATCTCATCAGAATTCGCTGCGGCGGTGGATGCCTTTTGAGGTGCACAGGGAAGAAGCATTATCGGGGATTGCATGCGCGCGCAGGGGGGCAAACAACCCTGGGGAGAAATTCCGCGCGTTTCGGGAAACCCGATGCCTGGCGTGGCCGCAGGAGGGCCGACGGACCGAGGGGGGGTATCCCGCGGCGACATGTCCGCCGCCGCGGGAAATCATGTGTCTCATCGTTTCAAAGAGCGTGTTGCGGGCAGGAGCGAAGCGCCAACCCGCGACAGAGGTATGAGCGGCGCGGCTACTGCGCCGCGCGCTGCCGGAGCCGCGGGGCGGGGTCCTCTGCCTCCAAAGCGCGGGCATAGGCACACAGCGTCCGGCGCCGGGCCGTCTCCGCTTCGCGCCGATACCGGGCCAGGAGGTCGGCCCGACGCCAGAATGCTGATTCTTGTGCCGCGGCCACGCGCTGTGCGATATCGGGCCCATCCGAGAGGACGATTTGGCGCAGCACCTCCACGCTCAGCACATCCTCGGCAACGGGCTCAAAAACATCACCGCCTTGCGCCTGAATTCCGGCATGCGAAAACCGCCCGAAGAGATGCGCGCGCTCTGCCGCCGTCGCGCGTTCGACGCGCGCTTCGGCTTCCGCCAACATATATGCCAGTCGGTCCACCTCATCTGTGGCATAACTCGCGCGCGTTCGCCGTGCATTTCCGAGGATCAGCCGATAATGCGCCAGAGCATCATTGGGGCAGGCGGGCGCCGTCAGCCCGTGACGGCGCGCATTCTGCGCGGGGTCGCGGCCTGTGCCGCGCGTACGCGGGCTTGCGTTGGGCGGTTTAGCCATGACGCGTGCTCCGGGCGGCCGAAACGCGCAGAGTTTCGTAATCGTCAAAAAGCTCCCGGCGGCGCTTCATGAGGCCCGAGATGCGGTTCTGATGTTGCGCAAGTGGTTCGGCCAGCGCCTGATGAGCCCGCGCGAGAAGCTCAACTTGGGTCACGCCGAGCTTCCACAAGGCGTCCAGAGCCGCATCGCGTGTCTCGGCATCCTCCGCAAAGAGTGCGCGGGCTTTTGCATGAGCGTCGGGATGGGTATCGCGCGCAATGATCTTGAACACGCCTTGCGCGAAGAGCCCGGCTGCAAGTTCCTGCGCTTTAGCGACAAGATACGCATCGTGCATCCGCTGGTGCTGTTCGAGCTCGACCTCCAGGCCTGCAATCTCCTGTGCGCGCCGCATCTCGAACGCGCTTTCGGGCCGCAGCGTCTCGATCATGGCCGCGCGGATTTCCTCGAGTGTTTTTTTGCCATTCGCCAGAACGGCATCGGCGAGTTGAATGAGCGGGTCGGGCGGTATTTTCTTCTTAGTGGCCACGGCTCAGCTCCTTTGTGTTGTCTGAAGATGTCCGAGAGATCGCTATTGGGCTGGCAACCGAGAAATGGGCGCGCTGCTCAGACCTCGCGCCGCAGGCTCGCAAGTACCTGAGACAGGGAAAGAGCCTCGCAAACAGGAGCTGACCCTCACGCATGCCAAGCCTGCATCGGCGCACTTCTTCGAAGTGAATATCTGGGCTTTCGATCATGCCGTACCTCTTGTCAAAATGCAGAGGCACGGGCGGGATGCACGATCACCTCCGCAAAAGCGGATTTGATCCAAGCACATCCTGCGCGTTGGTTGACGATTTTTACTATATCTTGTGGTTCCGGGTCAATGCCGTCGGCGAAACGCACGACAAGTCGATCGCGCGGGCGAAGACAGGTGCCGCTCCGACGCGGACCTTGGTCCAGGGACCCGGCTATGTGTCCAGGCCATATATGCGAATGCCAGGGCCCTCGTCCGGGCTGCCGACGAAGACAATACCGGCTGCTTCGAAACAGCTGCGCAGGGTCTCGAGATTGTTCTTGCGCGACTTTGGCAGACCCCGAGGGACCGCCTCGTAGCGCACGATCGTTGCTGAACCCACGCCGGTGGCATCGGCGAGGTCCTGGACTGTCCAGTTCAATGCGGCCCGAGCGGCGCGAATTTGTTGTCCCGTGATTGACATGGCGCTAATTATGATCAATCATTTATCATAACAAGTGTAGTTGGTGATCGGGAGATATAAACGTGTTGGATTGGAAATTGGCACTAGAGGCTCTCGATGGGGCATATTCAGATGCCACGATGCGCGCCTATGTCACCGATGTGCAAGCCTATGTCTCCTGGTGCGACGAGACGCTGCGCGATCCGTTCCCGGGCAGCGTGACGCAGATCTGCGCCTTCCTCGAAGACCAAGGGCGGGACAAAGCGCCCTCAACGGTCCGACGGCGTCTATACGCCATCCGAAAAGTGCATCGCCTGCTCCATCTGCCCGATCCAACGCAGGACGAAGCGATCAACCTGGCGTTTCGGCGGGTGCGGCGGTCCAATCCGGTGCGGCCCCAGCAAGCACGTGGTTTGACCGCCTCCGACCTGGAGCGGTTTCTGGCGGTGCAGCCCAAGACGCCCTGGGGATTGCGCAATGCGGCCATGCTGGCGCTCGGATACGAGCTCATGACGCGGCGCTCGGAATTGATTGCGTTGCGGGATCCGGATCTTGAACCGCGCTCCGATGGTACGCTCCGGGTGCTGATCCGCCGCAGTAAGGCTGATCAAGAGGGGCAGGGGCGTCTGGCCTTTACCTCGATCGCCACGGCGGACCGTGTCCGGGCCTGGCAGGATTGGCGCGGCTCTGTCACCGATTGGCTGTTCTGCCCGATTTATCAGGACCACCCAATCGATCGCGGTTTGAGCGACACCACGGTCAAAACCGTCATAAAGACGGCCGCGAAACGTGCGGGATGTCCGCCTGAGGAGGTCCGGGCCTTCAGTGGACATTCCATGCGGGTCGGCGCTGCGCAGGATCTGCTCAAACGTGGCTTCGACACGGCCGCCATCATGCGGGCTGGTGGCTGGAAATCAGTCTCTGTTCTTGCGCGATACCTGGAAGTTGCTGAGCAAAATGTTTGGGAGACACGATGAGATCTGATCGGTCCGAACCTAACCCACGCGGCATGTTGCGCCGAAAACGCTGACTTATGGGCGGCACGCCGTATGGGGGAACGCAAAACGCCCTCGCAGATCTCTGCGAGGGCGTTTCAGCGGTCTTGTTCAACACCTTATTGTTTAGGCGTGCGCCCCGGAGGCCCATCTGCTTGGAAAAGGCAGCGTGTCGGTCGTCCGGTCGCGCATTGATGTTTGGGCATTATGATGTATGCCCACCTGTATATACAAGGTAGACAGGCATGGTAGCCAGGCATGATCGAAGTCAAAATTCGCAAGGTTGGGAACTCGGCCGTCGTAACGCTGAGCTCTGAAATGCTTGCACTGCTTGACGCCAAAGAGGGCGATACGCTCTATGCGGTCCGTACAAATGACGGGGCCTTGAAGCTCATGGTCAAAAAGCCGGAGCTGCAGGCGGCGCTGGAGGCCGCAGAGCACGTCATGGATGAGAACCGGGATCTCCTCCAAGCTCTTGCATGACGTCTTGGGGCTGCGTGAAGCAATTATAATCTGTTGTTGCTCGGGGTTCTTCCGGACCTGTTAAAGGCACAAGCTTTGATGCGTAAGTTACCTGTAGAGTATAAAAAGTACAAATAACATCAGGTACTTGCATTTTAAATTCAATTATGGATTGATCGAGAGAAATCCTGCATGTACCTTTAAAAGGCGCATGATGTGCTTCGCTCTATTTACTGGAGGGGCGCTCGTGTCATCCGCGCCGCCTCCCTAATCGAAAAGTGAGGCGTCAATGAACGACCAACCCCATGTGATTTTGTACATCGCGCGACGCGCGGTGCTACCCACGAGATGCCGTGCGCTTGCTCCTTGGGCCACCGTGAGCAGTGCCTCTAAGCCTATGTCTTTGAAAGGTATGGGCTGATGAGTAACAATTGCAAACCCCGCTCGAAAAGCCAAAGACCTGTTGCTGACCAAAGCTACTCCGAACAACAGCATGCTGAAACGAATGCGAACGCACCGTTTGACGGTCATGAGGGCGACTGGACAGACGAGTTCGATTTAACGGAGCAGCAGGCGGAGTTCGTGCAATATTATTCTGATCATGGCGTCGGTATCCGCGCTGCGCGGCAAGCAGGTATTCGGAAGCAGATAGCAAAACGGGTCTCTCAGGCGCTCCTGAAAAAGCCGAATATACGCGACGCTATTCGATATCTCGAAAAGGTGCGCCGATCCCGGGGTGAGCTTAACAAGAAATTTGTACTTGAGCGTCTAAAGTCAGAGCTCAATGCGGATATTGGCGATCTGTACGATGCGGATAATAGGCTGAAATCAATTGGCGAATGGCCAGAAGCTTTTCGGCTTGGCATGGTTGAAGCAATAGACGTGAAAACGACGGAAACCAAAAACGGGACTGTTACGCAATCGCTGTCTGTGAAGTTCGCCAGCCGCATAAAACGTATGGAAATGTTGATGCGCAGTCTTGAAATGTTTCGACCAACTGGCAAAGAAGATGTTCAGGCGGAATTGCTTGCAGCGGCAAGAGAAATTACGCGCACCGCGCCAGGCGCTCGCCCGGGCCAGATCAGCGTGCCTGATGATGACTGATCGATGATTGCCTGAACGGTATGATGCGGGGTCCTCCGTCTGTGGTATAGACATACAATTACGGCGGCATGTCAGTATACAATAATTAACATAATGCCGCCGGTACCGCTTTGGCGCTCAGTCGACCTCAAGAACAGCTCTTATTTCTGCCACGCCGGTGTCCACGCGTGCGGCATCGCCCCGCGCTTCCACATTCAGCCGCACGATCGGCTCGGTATTCGAGCTGCGCAGGTTGAACCGCCAAGTGCCAAGATCGATGCCGACACCGTCCGTTTCATCGACGTGCTTCGCCTGCGGTTCAAACCGCTCCCGTACACGCGTGATTGCAGCAGCTGGATCCTCCAGCTTGAAGTTGATCTCACCGGAGGAGGGAAAGGCTGCGCGGCGATCTGCAACGAGGTCTGCGAGGGAGCCGGATCGACTGACCAGTTCGGCCACGAGCAGCCAAGGGATCATGCCGGAGTCGCAGGAGCAGAAGTCGCGGAAATAGTGATGCGCGGACATCTCGCCGCCATAGACGGCGTCATGATCGCGCAACGCCTGCTTGATGAACGCGTGACCGGTACGCGCTTGGATGGCCTCACCGCCCGCTTGGGCAACGACATCCTGCGTATTCCAGATGATCCTGGGATCGTGGATGATCCGGGCGCTCGGGTCCTTCCCCAGAAAGGCTTTTGCGAGCAGACCGACAACGTATTCGCCGTCGATGAAGCGGCCCTCATGGTCGAAGAAGAAGCAGCGGTCGAAATCTCCATCCCAGGCCACGCCGAAATCGGCTCCAGCCTTACGCACAGCGTCCGCGGTCGGCGGTTGGTTTTCGGGCAGGAGCGGGTTGGGAATGCCTTGCGGAAAGGCCCCGTCCGGGCTGTGAAACATCCGCTCAAAAGTCAGCGGGCTGCCCAGAGCATCGAGCTTTTCGGCAATTGCATCGAATGTCGGGCCGGCCGTGCCATGGCCCGCATTCACCAGAATATGCAACGGACGCAGGGCCGATATATCGATGAAGGAGACAACGCGATCCACATAGGCGGCGCGGGCTTCCTCAGACACGTCGCGCATGGCGCCACCATCGGCTTTCTGATCAAATGCGTTTTGCTCCGCCAGCGTCTTGATAGACGCCAGCCCCGTGTCGGCATCGAGGGGCGCAGAACCCGCGCGCACCATCTTCATGCCATTGTAATCCATGGGATTATGTGAGGCGGTCACGCAGATCCCACCATCGGCCTCAAAGTGGCTGACCGCGAAGTACATCTCTTCCGTACCTGAAAGCCCGAGATCAAGAACTTCGCAGCCCTCATCGACCAGGGCCTTCGCGACTTCACCCGCAAGGCTTTCAGACGACGCGCGCACGTCGCGCCCGAGCACAACGCGTTTCGCGTTAAGCGCGCGCGGAAAAGCGCGACCGATCCTGTAGGCGATTTCCTCGTCGAGATCGACGCCGAGACGGCCGCGAATGTCATAGGCTTTGAAGCAAGTAAGCGCGGTCATCCCTTGGCTCCCTGACCGCGGGAATAGACATCCTCGTAGCGGATGATGTCGTCTTCGCCGAGATAGCTGCCTGTTTGTACTTCGATTAGAACCATCGGGACCTTCCCGGGGTTTTCCATGCGGTGCACGGCGCCCAGCGGGATGTAGACCGACTGGTTTTCCGTCACGAGTTGCACGTCGTCATCGACGGTGACCTTGGCGGTGCCCTGAACGACGATCCAGTGCTCAGACCGGTGATGGTGGCTCTGAAGGGAGAGGGCGGCGCCCGGATGGACATGGATGCGCTTCACCTGGAAGCGGTCGCCGATCACGAGGCTCTCGAAACACCCCCAAGGGCGATGATCGATCGGGAAGGCTGTCGCTTGAGGGGCGTTTCGCGCTTTGAGGGCTGAGACAGCCTCTTTCACGCGCTGCGCTTCGGATTTGTGCGCTACGAGCACAGCGTCGTTCATCGACACGGCGATAATGTCGTCAAGCCCGATGCCGACAAGCTCCTGCCCGGGTGTCTCGGAGCGCAGAAGCGTGTCCTTGCAGTCGATAGCGGTTGCGTGGTCGGAGGTCACATTGCCCTTCGCGTCCGGGCCGCTTTCGAGCCAGACCGCGTCCCAGCCGCCGAGATCGGACCAGGCGCCCTTGAAGGGCATGACGGACAGGTTTTCGGCCTTCTCCATAATTGCGTAGTCGATGGAGATGTCCTCGATCTGCGACCACGGCTCCGGTGCGAGACGGGTGAAGCCTAAATCCCTCTCCGCGTTGTCGACCGCAGTGCGAGTCTGGATGAGGATGTCAGGCGCATGGGTCTCGTAAGCCGCGATGATCGTCTTTGCCGAGAAGAGGAAAATGCCCGCGTTCCAAAGGAAATTTCCAGCCAACAGCATCTCGGCCGCACGCTCCGCATCGGGCTTCTCAACGAACCGTGTAAGCGGCTGGGGTGTTGTCGCGTCGCTCGCTGTGCTGTCCTTCAGTTCAAGATAACCATAACCGGTTTCGGGTCGGGTCGGCGTGATGCCGAATGTGACAAGCTTGCCCGCCTCGGCTGCCGGAATGGCGGATTGTACCGTGGCGCGGAACTCTGCTGTATCCTTGATGACGTGGTCGGACGGAGCGACGAGAAGCAACGCGTCAGGATCTTCGGCCTCGGCCCAGAGCGCGGCCGCCAGAACGGCGGGCGCGGTGTTGCGCGCCTCAGGCTCAATCAGGATGCCGGATCCCGCCTGTTCAATGGCCGCAAGTTGTTCGGTCACAATGAAGCGAAAGTCATTGCTGGTCACAACGACTGGGGCTGCGAAGCCATCGCCGGAAAGCCTATGCGCCGAAGCCTGGAACAGGCTCTCCTGGCCGACGAGCTTCGAAAATTGCTTGGGGTAGGACTTCCGAGACAAAGGCCAAAGCCGCGTACCGGAGCCGCCGCAGAGAAGAACTGGGATTATAGTTTTCATCTTTACCTCAATTGATCGTAAGACCGTATGTCATTTTCCAGCGGCGCGCGCATGGCGGTTCGGTTGGTACCCTGATCACATGGCGGCAAGTGCCGTTAATCTGCGATGGAGGAAGGCATGACGAAAGAACAACCGCCGATTCATGTTGGTATCGACGTTTCGAAGGACAAGCTGGCAGTTGCAATTGCGGGTGGTGGGGTGCGTGACGAGGTTCTCAGCTTGGGCACCTTTGAGAACGCTCCTGCCAGCGTCGACTGGCTGCTGAAAAGACTTTCCGGGCGTGGGGCGCCCGTTTCGGTATGCTATGAAGCGGGGCCCACGGGATATGGCCTTTATCGGCAGGTGCGAGCGTTCGGTTTCGAATGCTGTGTTGTCGCGCCTTCGTTGATTCCGGTACGTGCAGGTGAGCGCGTCAGGACAGACCGGCTGGATGCAATTCGACTGGCCCGGCTCTTGCGTGCTGGGGAGCTGACACCGATCTGGGTTTCTGATGAAACGCATGAGGCGATGCGCGACTTGGTTCGTGCCCGGGAAAGCGCGGCAGAGGACCAGCGGCACAAGCGCCAACTCGTATCAGCGTTCATGCTGCGCCACGGGCGGATCTATCATCGGACCAAGCCGTGGACGATGCGGTATCGCAGATGGCTGCAAAGCCAGAGTTTCGATCATCAGGCGCATCAAATCGCCCTTCAAGAGATGCTGCAGGCTGAGCGCAACGCAACCGAACGCGTGGACCGACTGACGAAACATATCGAAGCTCTCGTGCCGGAGTGGGACCTCGCCCCGACTCTAAAAGCGCTGCAGGCTTTGCGTGGTGTAGCGCTGATAAATGCCGTCACCTTCATGGCCGAGATCGGAGATGTGCGTCGATTTGAAACGCCGGTAAAACTGATGGCTTATCTGGGGCTCGTGCCAAGTCGAATACTCGACAGGAAAAACGACCAAGCGTGGCGGGATTACCCGGGCAGGCAACTCCTGAGTTCGTCATAAACTGATCGAAGGTGCTTGGACATATCGACTTCAAGCACGCCCGGGAGCGAGGAAGCTCTACATCCTTCAAACACAATCGGCGGAAGTTCAGGACATTGCCTGGAAAGCACAATCTCGTCTGACTGCGCGGTATCGTAAACTCAGCCAACGGGGCAAGAAATCGACAGTCGTCACCACCGCTATCGCAAGGGAAATGGCGGCCTTCATGTGGGACATCGCCCGCCGCACCATGCCTGTCTTTTAGGCTTAGGACCCATTGATCTGTTTTGCGGTCGTGATTCACCGCACGAAAACAGAGCGGTGACATGTCTGATCTCTTTTGGCTGAGCGATGCGCAGATGGCGCGTCTGGAGCCCTATTTTCCAAAGTCCCACGGCAAGCCTCGTGTCGATGATCGGCGCGTCCTGAGCGGGATTATGTTCATCAATCGCAATGGCTTGCGATGGCGGGACGCGCCGCGCGAGTATGGGTCGCACAAGACGCTCTACAATCGTTGGAAGCGGTGGAGCGACAAGGGCATCTTCGAGAAGATGATGGCGGGACTGGTTGCCGAGCACGGCGAGAAGAAGACCGTGATGATCGACGCCACCTACCTGAAGGCTCACCGAACAGCGTCCAGCCTGGGCGCCAAAAAGGGGGGCGCGGTCGCCTGATCGGCCGAACCAAAGGCGGCATGAACACCAAGCTTCACGCCATCTGCGACAGCCAGGGACGTCCCCTCAAGCTGTTCGTCACGGCAGGACAGGTGAGCGACTACATTGGAGCGCGGGCGCTTTGCGAAAGTCTGCCGGATGTCGACTGGCTGCTCGGGGATCGCGGTTACGAGGCGGACTGGTTCAGAGAAGCGTTGCAAGACAAAGGCATACGCGCCTGCATCCCGGGTCGGAAGCAGCGAAAGACACCGGTGAAGTATGACAAGCGCCGCTACAAACGCCGAAATCGGATCGAGATCATGTTCGGCAGGCTCAAGGACTGGCGGCGGGTAGCCACGCGATACGACAGGTGTCCCAAGGTATTCCTCTCGGCTATCGCTCTCGCCGCCACGGTCATCTACTGGCTATGAGTCCTGAGCCTAGGCAGCGAAGCCCTTACTCAATTTGCTCAACAAGGCCAGCGTCAGCGGTAAAAACGTTTTTCAATTTTCTGGTAAGAGATATGTGAGAAGAGGATTATAATTATAATTCCGAAAACTGTTATCAAGTCAGCCAATAAATAGTTTTCTATCTCTATATTGACATTTCCAGCAGAGTCTTCCTTTGTTGGAAATTTAAAAATTACGCGTAGGAATTGAATCGCAAACCACCAAATTGCTGCGTGTATCATGTATATTCCGTAGCTTATTGTGCCTAAGTATACTAATATTCTATTTTCAAGTAGCTTATTGATTAAAGTAGATTTGTCAGTGAGTACAAGTGTTAAAATGCTCGCTCCAAAAATTAGTGGCAAAATTGCTTCCGTGTTGAAGCTCGCTTTATTATTTGAATAGATAAGAGCTCCACACATAAATAACAGAGATCCTGAGTATATTGATGATCCTAGGCGCACCCGGTTATGAAGGACTTTAAATAAATAATAAACTAATACGCCAATGGAGAAAGAGTAAATGCATCTTATTGGTCCGGAGAGCACCGCAGGTTCTAGGTTTGGCGAGTACAAGATATAACCAGTTATAGAGGCATATAGTATAAATAAAAGGATAAGGTTTGTGTCTCGCCTCCCATTGGAAAAAAACAGCACAGAAGCCCCAAATATCAAGTAGGTATAAAATTCAGATGAGATTGACCAGCTTGGATAGTTCCAGGTCACCTCAGAAAGTATCCAGTCATGTATTAGTAGTAAGTTAGCGATGAATGACGAAGTATTGTTAGCGGAGAATGCTCGATTGTTTGCATCTAAGTTTAAATAAATTTGCGCAAGATATTTTATGATCTCTATTCCAAGAAACACAAAGAGCATTACAATGTGAAGTGGGTAAAGGCGCAGGAAGCGACGTTTTTGAAAATTGTAGAGATCCTTTGCGGTATGAATTCTCTCTAAATACGCTAAGGCTATAACAAATCCACTTAAAATAAAGAAAAAATCAATCATGAGCCATGAGTTCTTTATAAAAGTATTATTTATATGGCTGTCAATATTAAAATGAAATAATGCCACTGAAATTGCGGCAAAGCCTCTCAAGCTATCTAGGCTTGAATAGTGACGCCCAGTATTTGATGAAGTTGTCATATTTTTGCAACCAGTTGCCGAAAACGTTGTGTACTCATTCATCCGCTCCCTAATTATAAAGTCGGTTGTTAAGCTCTAATTCCATGGATCTTTTTTCAGAGCAGCAACGGTCGTTTCCACGCGCATTGTTGCGCAACTCGCGCCTGAGGCGTGACTGCACCTTCCACCACTGCTCGTCAGGGCACGCTTATGATCTCGACGGTGTCGAGGGCGTTGAAGCGGTTCATGAGTGCGATACGGAAGTGGATTTCGGCGGTCTGGCGGTCTGGGTCTCGTGCTGCGATGCGCTCGCCGAAGGATTTCAGGCAGCGCATCCTCGCCTCTATCTGGCTGCGGGCGTGGTATCCGGTTCAGAGTTTCCAGAAAACCCGCCGTAGTATCGTGTCGCACGAAGGGTCTCGTTTCGTGCGCGTGCCGGGGGGCAGTCGTCTTTCCACAAGCGTCCGCTTTTCCGGATCGGAATGATCGGCGTGGCCTGCCGGTCACTGATGGCCTTGTGGCAGCGGCGCGGTCGAGGCGACGTCGGCGGTCACGGTGCCGATCGGCTCGTCTTCGGAGATCTGCCCAAGGAGGTCTGGCAGCACGGGGCTGTTGTGATCGCGGCTGGGGGTGAACTCGACGGCGCGGATGTTGGATGAGACCGGGTCCATCGCCAGATGCACCTTTCGCCATTGGCGTTGACCTTGCACCCCGTGCTTGCGTGCCTGCCACTCGCCGTCGCCCAGGAACTTGACTCGGTACTGTCAACGAGCAGGTTCAGCGGCCCATCTGCGCGGCGATAGGGTATCTGGACGGCCGAGGTCTTCTGCCTTCGGCACAGGGTGGAAAAGTCGGGCACCGGCCAGTTTAGCCCCGCCAGCTTCAGCAGGCTGGCGACCATCTCGGGGGTCTGGCGAAGCGGCAGTTTGAACAGGATCTTGATCGAAAGGCAGAATTGTATGCCCGCATCCGAGAAGATCGCAGGCTGTCCATACCGCCCATCATGCGGCGCAGGCCAAATCATATCCTTGTCGACCCAGATCAATATTGACCCTCGCTTGCGCAGCGATCCGTTGTAGCTGGATCAGTTCATCGTGCGATAGCGGGTGAACAATGGCTTGCTCGTGCAGCGCGTCTAACGTTACGGAGTCGCGAAGTGAATCTTTCGCCTTCAGACTTGTGCAAAAACGCCCCGTGAAAGGCTCGTTGCCAATCAGGCATCGCGCGTACCAGACCGCGTGGCTGAGATCCAGCGCCTTGTGCTGGCGGAAATAGGTGACCTCGCCAGATTCCATCTCAGTGGATTTGGAGGATCGCGAGGAGATCATCCTTGCCGATCTTCTTCAGCTTGTGCTCGAGATGGGTCGAAATATCGAAGTAATCTTCGAGCGCACCCTCCCTTGCCGCAGGAGGTCACGAAGATGAATTCCTTGATGCCTGCCGCGCGCGCCTGGTCAATGGCGTATTGCACGAGCGGACGGTCCACGAGGGTCATGATCTCCTTCGGGATCGACTTCATTGCGGGCAAAAACCCCGTACCGAGACCCGCAACCGGGAGGATCGCTTTCGAAGCTTTGTCTTTCCGGGTGCAAGCACAATTTATGATGTGCTCACATACCCTTGGTCAGATCATCGATCGCCGCGAGGCCCTTCAGCAATCGCGGGAGCCCATTGATCTCCACCATGTTCGGCCCGTCCGAGGGCGCGTTGTCCGGATCCTCATGGGTCTCGATGAAGACCGCGGCACAGCCCACCGCCAAAGCCGCCCGCGCCAGCGGTTCGACAAATTCGCGCTGTCCGCCCGAGGAGGCGCCCTGCCCGCCCGGCAGCTGCACGGAATGGGTGGCATCGAAGACGACCGGGTAGCCGGTCTTGGCCATGATCGGCAGCGACCGCATGTCCGAGACCAGCATGTTGTAGCCGAAGGAGGCCCCGCGTTCGCAGAGCATCACGCGCTCATTGCCCGTCGAGGCGATCTTGGCTGCCACGTTCTCCATGTCCCAAGGCGCCAGGAACTGGCCTTTCTTGACGTTGATCGCGGCCCCCGTTTCGCCCGCGGCCAGCAAAAGGTCAGTCTGGCGCGACAGAAACGCCGGGATCTGCAGCACATCGACCACTTCGGCCACCGGCGCGCATTGCTCCGCCGAGTGAATATCGGTCAGCACCGGAACGCCGAATTCAGCCTTGATCGCGGCGAGGATCGACAGCCCCTCCTCCATGCCGAGGCCGCGCTTGCCCGACAGCGAGGAGCGATTGGCCTTGTCGTAGCTCGCCTTGAAGATCCAGGGCCGACCGGCAGCGTCCGCAGCGGCGGCGATCTTCTCGGCCAGCATGCGCGCGTGATCGAGGCTCTCCAATTGGCAGGGCCCCGCGATCAGCGCGAATGGGGCTTTGTTAGAGACAGTCATGTCTCCGATACGGACATCTTTCATGCGATTCCTTCCTCTTGCAGCACCGCCTCGATCCGGGCGACATCGACGGGGTTGTTCAGCTCCCAGAAGACGCGGCCCCGCGCCTCGACCTCGACGCAGGTGATGGGCCAGCCGTTCTCCAGAAAGCGCAGCTGTTCGAGCCCCTCGGCGCGCTCGAGCGGGCCTTCGTCCCATGTCCCGTAAGCACGCAAGGCGTCCGGGCGGTAGGCATAGACCCCGACATGGTGCCAGACCTCGGGCGGGGCTTGCAGGCTGCCCACATAGGGCAGCACCTCCTTGGAGAAATAAAGCGCCGAGCCATCCCCGCGCATCACCGCGGTGGTGCCGCCCACCCGGCCGTCCTTGCGGTCGGTGACGAAGTTCGCGAGCGTCTGCGGCTCGGTGCGCAGCACAGGCGTCGCCATCCGCACGGCGTCGTCCCTCTGCGTGCGAGCGATCAGCGCCTCGAGAAACCAGGGCGGGGTCAGGGGCGCATCACCCTGCAGGTTCACCACGATCTCGGGATCCTCCCCCAGCTGCGCGAGCCCTTCGGCGCAGCGCTCGGTGCCGTTGCGGGCGGCACTTGAGGTCATCAGCACCTCCGCACCGAAGCCTGTCGCGGCATCGCGAATGCGGTCGTCATCGGTCAGAACGCAGACGCGGGCAACACCCTGCACGCCTTGGGCCGCCTCCCAGCTGCGCTGGATCAGGGACGCTTTGCGCCCCGTCGCACCGGTCAGTTCCACGAGCGGCTTTCCGGGATAGCGCGTCGAGGCATAGCGCGCGGGGATGAAGACGACGGCGCTCATGCGACACCTGCGCGAAGCGCGTCGTGGATATGCACGAGCCCCTTGAGCGCGCCCCCTTCATCCACCGCGAAGAGCGCCGAGATCTTGCGGTCGTTCATGATCCCCAGGGCCTCCACCAGCAGGGCGTCGGGCGCGATGGTCGTGGGGGTGCGCGTGGCCACATCCCCCGCCCGGCGGCCCATCAGCCCGTCGAGATTGCGGCGCAGGTCACCATCCGTAATCACGCCGGTGAGCTTGCCCTCCTCCACGAGGGCCGCCACGCCGAAGCCCTTGGCGGTCATGGTCAGGAGTGTCTCGCCCATATCCGTGTCGGGCCCGACCACCGGCAAGGCGTCGCCCTGGTGCATCACAGCGGCCACGCTGAGAAGCTGCGCGCCAAGCGTGCCGCCCGGGTGGAAGGTGCGGAAGCTTTCGCGGTCGAAACCCCGCGCCTCCATCAGCGCGACAGCCAGCGCATCGCCCAGGGCCATGGTCATGGTGGTCGAGGTGGTCGGCGCCATGCGCAGCGCGCAGGCCTCGGGCGCGTCGGGCAGCAGGAGCACGTGATCGGCCTGCCGGGCCAGCGTGGACTCGGGGTTCCGCGTAATCGCGACCATCGGCACCCGGAATCGGCGGGTATGGGCGATGATATCGGCAAGCTCCTTCGTCTCGCCCGAATTCGAGATCAGGATCGCCGCATCGTCGCGGGTGATCATTCCGAGATCGCCATGGGAGGCCTCACCGGGATGGACGAATTGCGCAGGACTGCCGGTGGAGGCGAGGGTCGCGGCGATCTTCGCGGCCACATGGCCCGACTTGCCCATGCCAGAGACCACGATGCGTCCTTTGAGTTGAAAGCTTAATTTAACAACACTGCCAAAGCTCTCGGGGAAATTCTCAAGCAGTTGCTCCAGTCCCGATATCTCCAACTGAATTGAACGTCTGCCGACCAAAGATAAACTCTCGTCCGCAATTATTGATCCCCGGGTAATGCTCATAAGCAATTTTCCAATTACTGTTATTCAGCTGCTTTGCGGCTGTATCGCTTAAGTTCTAGGCGATATTAAGTCAACACGACACTAACAGAAAGTTGTGAAAGATATGGTCAAGAAAAGCGGCATCGAAGAGAAGCCTGATACAATACGTGAACCAGATCAGATCATTCATCCAGAAGATTTTAGTAGAAGCTAGGAGGCTTATCCAGTCAAGATTTTAGAGCTCTGACTCGATCGGTTTAAGATGTAAAGCTCAGTTAAAGAAATTCCCAGCAGGAAGTAAATAAAGGGGAAAAGTTTAATTGATTCCGAAAAATTGGCCAATCCATCCACAATTATAATACCCAAAAGGGTAAACGAAATAGCAAGACGGCCCAGTCGATGTTGAATGTACGCAGCAAATATAATGGGGGCGTAATGAAAAACAAACCCAAGAAACCCAAACCGATATAAAATATTCGCTGCTGTAACTTCAATGTAGGATTCATCATAGTATCTCAAGGGTCCATTGCCAATGAGTAAATTCATAGTTCCGGAGCGCAAGCTGTCAAAGGCCGTGAGCCAATCGAAATATCTGGGGCCAATCGATCCATCAGAAATGTTTGCTTCCGTCGCGGCAATAAATCCATAGTATATGTATGGGAGTTGCTCCTGTATAATGTGTGAGTAATTATCTAAAACAAAGTAAGATCCAGGAATAATAAAGATCAAAAATTTCCAAAAATCCTTCATAAATGGGAACGCTAGTAAAATAAGTCCGGCTTTGCTCAGGGGAATTAATAGGGAATACATTGCTGAAAGTACAAGAAGCCATTTAATTAAATTATAATCCCGATCGCCAGCCTTGTTGCTATCATCGAACATCATAGCTATAAACAAAACACAGAAGGCAGCGTGTTCGGTGTGTGTATAGGAAAATCCGCCATATCGCTCAACAACTGTTAGAGCGGGTGTATTAAATACAGCTGACAACATATCCCCAAATGGCGCATGCTTCATAATAATTGCGAGTGCAACACCCACAAAAAGCAGCGCTTTTAAAAAATTGATGGAATTGTTTTCTCTTCCAAATTGAAGGCCGCATAGGAGCGCCGACGCCGCAAATAAGGGATAAAAAAGAGGTATAATATCAGCGACAATGGCAATATCATTTAATGCCATGCGTAATATTGATAATAGTTGTACGAAAAAGTATAGTAGAAGACACAAGAGTACTGGGTGCGCCTTCCGGGAAACCTTATCTGACGCAGACAAAAAGATGAAAAATGATGAGAGATCAAGGAGCCGAGAGAGGTTTGGAGAAATAGCATAAAATGTTGGCTTTAATAGGTGCCACGCAATTGCAAGCCGAGTGCTAGTTAATTTCATCAGGCCTACCTCGTTAAGATTTTATAAGATTCTGGAAAATATAGCTCGGATCGGCAAGCTTAAGTTTCAAAAACATTGTTTTCAGAGCAAATCGTGAGATGGTAAGTGCAGAAAGGGCTAATAAAAGAAATATGAAACTTCCCGAAAAAAGGTAAGATATTAACATGAGAGATAGAGTCGTCACTACTTCTATTGCGTGCGTTAAGAGGGAGAAATGAAACAGTTTATTTCCAGAGAAGATTTTATATAAAAATATCGTAATTGGGTATATAAAGAACGCAGGCAAGCAAATAAGCGCAGCTCCCCCAAGATCATAGACAGTACCGTTGGTATCTTCAAATCCGCCCACTAGTCGTGAAAAAATTGAAAGTATTGCCAAGAAAACAAATGTAGCTATCGTAAATTGGGTAAAGTGTAGTGCGAATCCAATATAATGAAAATAGTTTTGAATACTATCTTCAGAATTTATTTTGCGAGAAACTAGCAATGAAAATACACCGTATAAAAACTCAAGGAGACGTGTGGATATTGCCCCAATTTCTTGCGCTACGCTAAACGCGATCAGCTCAAAAATACGAAACTTGGAAAATCCAACAGCTGAATTTATTGGAAATGTCAAGGCATTTTTTCTATACAGAGAGGCATGATCGCGCATCAATCCTTTAATCCCTGGTTCCCCGTAGCCTATTGAAATGCCTAATAGTAATAGCATAGTAGCCTTTATAATTATATCTGCTATTAGAAAAGAAATTAAGTGTAAGGCTCCAGTAAGCGCAAGTACGCAATTGAAGATGAGTAGCGTTAGTAGTAAAGCTTTGTAGTGTGGCCTTACGTAAGATGCGTTTATTGCTGACGCTTCCGCATTCGAAAAAACCGAAGCGGCAAATACCATAGCGAGTGGGCTATTAGTAGCTATATAGAGAAAAATCCCAATAAATACCGACAGGAAAATATCAAACAAAATAACGTATCTGAAGTATGTAGATCGCCAGAGCGCCTTTGTTATTTGGTATGATAACAGAAAGCCCGAGGTTATTGAAACTATGAAGCTTGTTAGAATAAAAATTTGATAATGGCTGCGATCAACATCAGAAATTCCAACAAGGCCGTATACAAAAATAAACGCCTTGAGGGCTCTATAAAAGATCGTAACAATCTGTGCCATTTTACACTAACAGTTTCGCGGAGCGAACAGCCGTCCTAACAACAGAAGATATCATAGAGTATGAAAATTGGTGTCGGAGAACCAAATAATGCCAGTATGCGCTTTTCAGCTTATTCGCAGATATCCCACTTACGTCGGCATCGTAAACTGCCGTAATCTCCTGAATAGTTGCAATGGGCGCTATTTTGCAGGTTTCTATCCAAAAAATGTAGTCTTCATGAGGCTGGCTTTTAAATCTCAAATTATGAAAATGTTTTCTCTCGAAAAGGGCAGTGCAAAATGGGACTAAGTTCATAACCCGGAGATCGTTTAAGTTAATATCATTTATCGGTACGCGGCGTAGTTTTAAACGAGACTTTTTTTTGACGAGATAGCTTGAGCACACTGCTTTAGCCTCGGAGGCAGCGAGGAATTCCACTCTAGTGAGAATAGAATTTTTTAGGAGGTAGTCGTCCGCATCTAAAAAACAAACATATTCTCCACTTGCAATATCAAGGCCAACATTTCTGGCGTGGCAAGCTCCTTGCGTCGTGCACTGCAACGAGACAATTCTTTTATCCAGACACGAGTCAATTATTGCTTGGGTTTTGTCGTTCGAATTATTATCAATTACAATAAGCTCGACGTTTTCATGCGTTTGCGCCAGCACACTGTTTATAGCGCGTAAAATTGTTGACTCAGCATTGTATGCTGCCATTATAACGGATACTTTTGTTCTATCTGTGGGTTGAGTATTCACGAATTGCGACTCCGAGTAATTTAATGGAAGCACGGTCAGTGAAAACTTTTTTTAACATAAAAAGTATTGTTATAAAAAGCCCAACCCATGAGCCATACGTTCGGTGGAAAAGCGCACCTTTTGCCTTTGCTAAATCTATATTCCATATATGTCCGGTTGACTCACCGATATGGCGCACCGGATCGATGTTGATATGCGCTCCCCTAACTCCAGACATCAATATGTCGAATAGTAAAATATTTTCCTCCCCACTGTTATACTTAGCATTTATTCCAAAGCTCTCGTCAAAACGAAAAGCTGATGCAATGTCGGACCTCAAACAGATACACCACGACGGAATTTTCATGACGGAAAATTTTGTGTGCTGGAAGTTTTTAAATCGAGGCCCGGACACATCCGCATTGTTAAATGTTACAAATCCATATCCGTCGTAGAATAATTTATCTATTTCGTCCAGAGCACTTGAAAAAACATTTTCATTAATTTCTATATCATCATCACATATTATTATGTGATTGTTCGAAAATATCTCAAGCCCTGTATTTCTATTTTTTGAGAGCCCAGTGCTTTTCTTATTTACGACTTTGACTTCGGGGTTATTTAGAATAAGTTTACCGACTTCATCCGAATACTGATTGACTACACACACTTTGAGAAACTTGGTAAATCGTCTTATCTCTTCCTCTTTCGCCGAAGCGTTGTAGGAAGATATCAAGAGCGTGAATCTCGAATTCCTAGGCATAATTTCCCCTAAAATGAATAAAAGGTTCTTGGTCCAATTGGGTTTCAATCTCGTATATAACTACTTTCAAATTTAGAAACTGTATATTTGTTCAGCCGCATGTTTTCGCGCCATTGATCTGGGCTTTCTTTAATATGGTTTCCTGTGTGGGTGGACGCATATTCAGCTCTTGGTAGGGACGGGAGTGATTGTATTGCGTGAGCCAGTGATTGATGACGATTTGAGTTAGCTCGGTTGTAGTGAACTATACGGCATTGAGCACCTTTCAAAGCAGGGTCCGAGTTAACCGCTCGATATATCTGTTTTCCTAGCGCGATGCCGGATAAATAATTATAGCTTGATGCCAACTCTTCAAAGCTTGTCCTGTAGATTCGCTGCTACGAATTCGGGCCCGTAGCACGTCGAGAAGAAACGCTTATTTTAGGTTATGGCGGCGCGCGCAGCCCTCAAATTGTGCAGCGGGTGGCCATAACCAGGTCTCAGGTCTCAACAGCGGTTTTGCACAAACCACACCGCTGAGGAGACCGGCTATGACCGCCACCGATACTACTGCCGCGACCGTTCTGGTCGCCATCGACATTTCCAAACATCGCCACGAAGTGCTTATTGGAATCCCAGGCAAGAAGCGTCGACGTCGAATGACAATCACCAACTCGCTGGAGGATTTCAGGAGATTGTCCGCGGCCCTCGTCAGCTACGACCTACCGGTGCGGATCGGGTTCGAGGCTACCGGCAACTATCACCGGTCGCTGGCCCATTATCTTGGACAGCAGGGGTTCGAGCTGAAGCTCGTCTCTTCTGTCAGCCTCGCCCGAACGCGGGAAGCTCTGCACAATAGCTGGGACAAGAACGATCCGAAGGACGCCCAGGTCATCCTGCACATGCTGGAGATCGGTGCCGTGCAGTTCGTTCACGATCCTCTGGTCGTCGGGATTGCCGACATCCAAGAGCTGTCGAAGACGCACGAGATCGTCTCGCGTTCGAAGACAGAGCTCTGGCACCGTATCCTGACGCATTACCTGCCGCTCTACTTCCCCGAGGCCGAACGGTTTCACTGAAGCTCGCGCACCGACTGGTTTCTCGCGTTCCTCGAGAAGTATCCGACGCCGACGATGATCACAGCCATGACTCGGGAAGCCTTCATCGCTGATGCCTGGCAGGTGGTAGGCAAGAAAGTCTCCAAAGAGCGCCTTCTTTCAGATATTTACGCGACGACCGTCGAGTCCGTCGGTTTGCCTGTACATGCAGATTCCGACGCCGTTCGCATGTTCTGCCTTGTCCTTTCAGAGGGCAGAAGCCTTGTCCGGCAGCGCAACGAGATCGAGGCCAGGGCCGTCGAACTGCTCTCCGATCTGCCAGATTACCAGTTGCTGACGACCATTCCCGGCATCGGCCCGATCAACGCCATGACCATCCTGGCCGAGGCCGGTGACCTGCGTCGGTTCCGGCATCATCGGCAGTTCCTGAAGTTCTGTGGCATGGACCTCGCCACTGTCCAGTCCGGCATGTTCCGCGGTTAGAGCCGTATCTCGAAGTACGGCAATGCCCGCCTGCGGCGCACGATGTGGATGGCCGGCCAGACCGCCGTTCTCAAGCGGACCAACAGCTTCCGGGACAAGTTCGAGCGCTACATCTCCAAGGATCGACACAATGCCCATCTGCGCCGCAAGGCCTATACCGCGATCGCGGCAAAGATGGCGCGCACCGTACACGCCGTGGTCAATCACGGCGAACCCTATCGCCCCTTCTTCGAGGGGGTGAGCCCAGGCGGAAGGACCTCTCTCTGACATGACCGTGGAGGCAGCTTGCTGACCTCGTAGATAATGTTCGGGCCTTCTGCTTGGGATTTGGGATCTCGTATTAAAGACGGTGAGGGCCGCCAGCGCGCGTACCCTGTGTTTGCTATGGAAGAGATCATTTATTGACGGCAGAGCCCGTCTGGGCAACCGTTATAGGGCGTCCGGGACACCGGATGCCTCATGACCTGCTGACCTGCTGACCTAAACAGACAAAATCTCCCGACATAGGACGTTGTGTGATCGGATGTACTCTGGAGTGCCGTGCCTCAGGAGCAACGGATGGAGCGCTTCTAGAACCTCGTCGGTGCCCCTCTTTGGTTCGGAGGGTCACTGCTAGGCCTTGCCGGGTGGACTCACCTAGCGGGGTGTGCATCTCATAGCTGCGAGCTTTGCTGAGCTTTTCGGGCGCAAAGTCCAAAGCCTGGACGTGGTTCAAATGCTTGGGCCGCATTGGGATGATCGATCTGTCTTTGTGGTAATTTCGCTTGCGCCTCTTGTGGCGTTGCGGAGGCTCTAGACCTTCCTCGCGCCATAGCCGATCAACCTTCTTGTGATTGACCTTCCAGTCCTTAATGCAAAGCAATTCGACAATCTTGCGATACCCGTACCGACCGTACTGCTACCCCAACCGGATGATTGCCAACCTCAGCAATTCATCATTTCTCAGTGCCAGTCGGTATTGCTGGGAGTTCCGCGCAAGGCCGATTACCCGACCTGTCCGCCGCTCGAACGTCGCGAGCTTCTGCCGTGTGTGACTAACGACCTGACGAAGCTCCACTGTGGTCAAGCCCTGGACGTTAGGTGGGCCAATCTTTACTTGAGGATGAGCTTGTCCAGTTCAAGCTCGGCGACGACGTTCTTCAGCCGCGCGTTCTGTTTCTCCAAGATCCTCAGTTCGGATCACTGCGAAGTAGCAACTCCACCGAACCGACTCCGCCATTTGTAGTGTTTGGCATCACTGATGCTGACGCTGCGGCACCCAGAAGCAACATCGTCGCCATCCGTTAGCTTCAGCTCGATCTCTCGCAGCCGATTCAATACATCTTCATCTGAATGTCGTTTCCTTGCCATCCCAAATTCCCCTTTCTCGCGTACAGCGTAAGGACACGGTTTAGGTGGCAGCACATGAGGACAACGCAGAACCCATGGATCCGCGGCAACATCTCGCAGCACACCAAGTCCCTGCAATCCAACCCGCCGAAGGCCGAGGCGGACATGGAAGCGGTTATCCGAGATCAGGACGACCTGCGCGATCAAGCTGGGCGCCTGAGCCAAATCAAGGGTACGGGACCGTTGTCTCAGCAACCTTGATCCCGAAGCTCCCCGAACTTGATCCGGACTATCGGCGACGGATGCCAGCACTCGTTAATGACGCCATATATCGTCGCGGCAGGTGCGGCATATAGGATGGGCACTCCCTATATCTGGCAGCATTCACCGCCATCAGGTACCGACGTTGAGTTCAATGCCCCGAAGATTGCTTGCTCCCGGCTGAAAAGGCCAAGAAGCTTGTTATCACCGCTTGCGCGCGAAAACTCCTAACTTTGACTTTCTGAGAAACACTGCGCGGAGGATTGATTCTGAATAAAAATAACCTACTTTTTCGTAGTGGCGTTGCCTAAGGTACGCTGAAGATCGATTTTTTTTCTGTGGCGGTCAATTATAATAAAGCTATTCAATACGTTAAGCAATCTGTAGCCAACGGACCCAACTCTATATTTACACTCTTGGTCTTCACTAAAATCAGCTACGATATCATGTTTACGTATTATCCTGATAGCGCTAGCATCGTGTTTTATTTGAGTATGTAGAGCACGATTATATTTGTTGACATCGATAGAAAGCTTTAATTTATCATCCATCTCTACATCTAAAGCGATTGTGCTGGAATCACTTTGTATTACGCTCAGCTCGCGCGTATCTAACTGCATAGTTACCATGTATTGATTGACACGATTCCCTATCAGGGTTTGAAATTTCACTTGGGCGCCGAATATTATATCAGTCGGAAAGAGTTCTGTTAATTTAATTTGGCCATTCATAAAGTGCATCAGTTTTGCTGAACGATTCGCATTTTTTGCGAGTAACGAAGTCGAATTCAACTTAAATGATTGGAATAGTTTCCCCTTATATTCCCAAACCGCAACCAGTTCATCAGTATTAGTTGGTATCTTATCTGTGAAAAATAAAACTTTATCATAAAGGAGCGTTGGCTCAATTGCGCAAAAATATAACGCTTCGTTAGAGTTTTTACAGGATATGTGTGACTGAGCTCCAGGGCATATCGCCAAATGTTTGTAATAATATGTAGATTGATTGCCAACCACTTGAGAATTCCGTGTATCTACCTCTCTCACTACGTCACGAATTATTTGTTGGTCGTGAAAAGGCGAGGCGTTCTTCTCTAAAAGAAATCCAAAACCAAACTCATTTTGATAAGTCTCAACTTTCGAATTGAAGCTCCGCAAATAATTATCGATAAGTTCAATGATTTCAATCCGCGCCAAGCTGTCAAAGCATGGGTGGGCATAATCTAGGAAGACATTCCCTCCCCAGCTTTGTAGGCCACCACGTTCTCCATTATACATTGCTCCATTAAGAGCACTAGGAGCTTCGGGTTTTTCTGGATGCACTATAATTAAGCTATCGGTGTTGTGAAAAGTTTTCTCAAGGAAACCATTAAAAATCCCTGCAGCGCCACCACCGATCGTAATATTCGTCATCGTATCACTTGTGCTTTAGTAAATTTTGCTTGTGAATTTATGCGCCTCGCTGGTAGCCTTCTAGCTAAGAATTTTGGTAGATTTAGGAAGATAAATTTTGTATTTCTTAGCTTTTTTATTTTAGATTTAGAGAATTCCGTTACGACTAATCCCCGAGTCGTAACGTCGAATGTGTGCATAGGGATGCGATTTATTGATATAAGATATTTTGACGTATCTAAATCCAAGTTACTCCAGTATCCGCAGGACGAATACTCACCGTTTACCTCTAAAACGGGTATTCCAATCCTGAAAATCTCAATAAATTTTGTACTGGAATTAGCGCCCAAACTTGCTTTAAATATGTTTTCTTCGAAAAGCTTCTCTCGCCCATAAATACTTGGAGTTTCTGCAGCGACAGATGATAGATGTTGTACTGTCAGTACTGCTTCGGACCTTTCCAGACTTTTGGCTAAGGTGACGGCGTCTTCTCTATCAAGCTTGGCTGCATTGATAAGAAGTATTTCACCTTTTGATTTAAGTATTTCAAGGACTGCATCTTCAAATTTCTGTCTTGTTACCTTCGTATGCGGAATTTTCCTACTGGATAATTGGTTTGATATATGCCCACCAATTGCTCCCTGAGATCCAAACAGATATATTTTCATTCATTGAACTCCCATTTTGGTTAATATGCGTCCTGCGCCAGAGTCGCGATCAAAATAAATCTTCGCTCCGTAGTGGCGTTTTGCTAGGCTTATATAGAAGATTATTCCAGATATCACAAATTCTCGCCACTCGCTTTGATCTTTAATCTCGTTTTTCTCCTGCAAGCTTTGTGAGGTTAATCCATATGACTTTTTATCTGAATTTCCATAATTTAGATCTGTTCCGTATACAGTAATGTCCTTGTATCCTTTATGAATTAAAGTTGGAATGGCCGCATCGAGCAAAACTGTCTGGAGATTAGGGAACGACGTCTTTGAAAATGTATAGCTAAGTGATTTATATGACTTGTCATCAGCTTTATATAAGCTGAGCCGACCTTTATGGATCGCCAATTTCAAAAATACGCGAAAGAATTTTCGTTTAAGCAGAAATCGCCTTGGAATTACAAGAATTATTTCTTTTTTTAGAATTGAAATGTTCTTTTCAATTATACCAACCTTTTGTAAGTTCTGAAACATGTCTGGGTCTGATATGAAGTAGTAAACGGATTTAAGCTTTTTGGTCTTTAAAGCACAGGCATCAAATGTATTGGAAATTGCAACAGTCTCAGCCTCGAGCTTGCTAAGCTTATGCTTGTTGAGGCTCGGGCCGGACATGAGAACATCAATTTTCATAGACAATTTTTATCTTCTCTACAGCTTCGTTCAAGATGTCTCCTGCCCCGAGCGTCGTATATTCGAATTCAATTATTTCTTGATTGTATGTTTTAGAATACGACTTTAATACTCCAAAATTTGATACGTCTTTTAAAAGGCTATCTATTTTTTTCGAGTTGGTTGGGAATACGCATAACGTGCAACCTCTGGATAAGGCATAAATTGAAAAGTGGTATCTTCCAGTAAAAACTAGTGTTTCACTAGTTAGATTGATGTGGTTAAGTTGAGATGGTTGTCGAAATTGGCGGACAAGTATTCTTATCATGCTCCAAGGATCGTATCGAATAGTTTTTAAAATAGGGAGATTTTTTCGAAGCCAAAGCGTTGTTTTCAGATTAAACCTAATATCAACCGCTTTTGGGTCTATCGAGTTATATCGATCGATTTTCTTTATGGATTTCACATTTTCGGTAATTTTTCGGTTAATTGAGTCGGTTACTATATATTTTTCCATGCCGTTTCCACATGGAAAGCTTTTAGATAAGAAGCTAAAGAATAAGTCGGGTGAGTATTCGGCAATTATTCCATTTTTAGACAGTAAGTCCAACGATTCTTGATCTCTGACAATAATGCGAATTGATCTGGAGAGTTGCGCAATCCACCTTCTGTCTAACTCATATATGCTTGCATTCCATATCTCATAACTGTTTTCAATCGCTTCGATAATATCAAATAACTTTTCGCCTTCGATATTGTCAAAATTTATACTCCCCTCTCCATTGATTACAATCCTGTATTCACCTGCCGGATCGATCTTCTTTATTCTTCTGATAATTGATTTTGCGGATAAACTTTTAATTTCAGCGGTTGTAATTGTATATTCTATACTTCCTTTACTCTTTAGTATGCGTTGAACTTCCGTACTTACACCGTAACAGCCCCAATGAAGCTCAGTACGCGTGTCATTGATAAAAATATATTTCATTGTCTTTTCGGATTGGTCAAAGGTTCTAGGCGCCATCATAATTGATACCGCGGGTTTTATATAAACGCTTCTTAGCTATCTCTGATTTTTTAATTCTGTATCTATAGTGGGATGTAGGCTTAGGACCCATTGATCTGTTTTGCGGTCGTGATTCACCGCACGAAAACAGAGCGGTGACATGTCTGATCTCTTTTGGCTGAGCGATGCGCAGATGGCGCGTCTGGAGCCCTATTTTCCAAAGTCCCACGGCAAGCCTCGTGTCGATGATCGGCGCGTCCTGAGCGGGATTATGTTCATCAATCGCAATGGCTTGCGATGGCGGGACGCGCCGCGCGAGTATGGGTCGCACAAGACGCTCTACAATCGTTGGAAGCGGTGGAGCGACAAGGGCATCTTCGAGAAGATGATGGCGGGACTGGTTGCCGAGCACGGCGAGAAGAAGACCGTGATGATCGACGCCACCTACCTGAAGGCTCACCGAACAGCGTCCAGCCTGGGCGCCAAAAAGGGGGGCGCGGTCGCCTGATCGGCCGAACCAAAGGCGGCATGAACACCAAGCTTCACGCCATCTGCGACAGCCAGGGACGTCCCCTCAAGCTGTTCGTCACGGCAGGACAGGTGAGCGACTACATTGGAGCGCGGGCGCTTTGCGAAAGTCTGCCGGATGTCGACTGGCTGCTCGGGGATCGCGGTTACGAGGCGGACTGGTTCAGAGAAGCGTTGCAAGACAAAGGCATACGCGCCTGCATCCCGGGTCGGAAGCAGCGAAAGACACCGGTGAAGTATGACAAGCGCCGCTACAAACGCCGAAATCGGATCGAGATCATGTTCGGCAGGCTCAAGGACTGGCGGCGGGTAGCCACGCGATACGACAGGTGTCCCAAGGTATTCCTCTCGGCTATCGCTCTCGCCGCCACGGTCATCTACTGGCTATGAGTCCTGAGCCTAACCACGCCCGCATGAATTTTATATGGCGTAGTGAGATCCGCCATATCTTTCGCTGGACTTAAATCGGACAATCGCCTTTACTCCGTAAAAAAAATCTCTCGGTTTGGATCTGGATTGATGAACTCGGCGTCTAGCGTTCGGTCCAGCGCGTCTCCCATAGGAAAAGGCGCGGTAAACCCATCCAATGCGCTCGCATTGCTCGCAAACGCAGTTGTGGCGCAGAACTTCTTTACCCTGATAGAAGAGACGGGGAGTGACTTTCCCGTGATGCTTGCCACACCGTCCGCAACATATCCAAGAAGCAGACCAAACCAGTATGGTAAACGCGCGCCCACCCCTTTCTTAGCCGACAGCTGCTTGCGGACCTTTGCGACAAGCTTGTTCATGTCAAAGTCGGGTTTGTCGACGTAGTTGTAGAGCTGGTACCCATCTCCGCGTTCTGCCGCCGTTTCCAGAAAAGCTGCCACGTTACCGACATAGGCCATGGATTTCCGGTTCTTGCCATTGCCGACCATCATGAAGCGACCCGAGGCGATCTGCTTGAGCAAGTTGTACACGTTGCCGCGATTGCCCTCACCAAAGACGACCGTCGGGCGGACGATGACAAGGTCGCGGTTATCTGAAGCGTCTTTGTGCCAGGCACGCAGAACTTCTTCCCCGTTAAATTTCGATTTGCCGTAATCGTTGAACGGGTTGATTGCGCCATCTTCACCTGTGTCAGGCTCGGCAAAGCCATAGACGGCCACGGTGCTTGTAAAGACGATCCGGCGTATACCTTTTTCAGCGGCGACGTCGCAGACATTGCGTGTGCCATCGACATTCGTTGTGTAATATTCGCTTTTGTCGCGGACATCATCCCGATGCACGGCCGCGAGATTGATGATGGTATCGCCCGTCACCGCCTTGCGCAGGGCATCGAGGTTGCGGATATCTGCAATCTTGGTTTTCTCCGGAAACCGACCACTTTTGCGCAGATCGACGATCTCGAACGCGATTTGCCGATCCGCGAGGTTCTTGCATAAACGCGTGCCGATGAAACCCGATCCGCCAATCACTGTAATCATTATAATTTCTCGAATGTCATTTGAAGGATGGAGGAGTAGCTTCGAGGACTATGGCAGGGAGTTGAACGCATGGCCGAAAAGCCGATAACGCAAGCTCGCAGGAGTTTGTCACGCGCCTCTATCCGGCTCGCCAAGCTCTTCCTGCAGCGCTTCAATCTCGGCCTGCAGCGCGTCGTATTCAGCCATCCGGCGCTTCAGGAACCGCTTCGTGAGAGACACGCGCTCTGCAATGCCCGCCGGTGTCAGCACATACGCATACCGAAGCTTGTTCGGGGATGCGCGGAAATTGCGGATCTTGATATGCCCCTTTTCAACCAGCCCATGCAGGCAGTAGTTGATGATGCCGAGGCTGACGCCGAGCTGGTCTGACAGCTCACGCTGGCTGACATTGGGATTTTGCTCGACGGCGCGCATCACCCGGAAGCGCACATCCTCATTGACCTCGCGTGTCATTCGGGTAACGCCATGGCTACCGCACCGGGCCACACGTGGCTCGGATGTTTGTCTGACAGCGGCGCGGGGTGCCGTTCATGCGTGAACGCCTATCCGAGCCTCCGCCGCAAGACAAGATGCGGTCTCGCATCTGAGGTCAAACGCGCTCAAAAAACCGGAACCCTGCCGCAAGACTGCGCAAAATCCGGCGGCCTCGTGCGGCCCGCTTTGCATCTGCACAGGGCCGCTTGGACCAAAAGCGGCAGCAGCTCGCAGGATCTGCTCGCGCGCGGAGCTCAAACTCGTGGCGCAGGACGCCCAGAACTCTTACCCGGCATGCCTGTCGGCCTCGTTCCATCGAGGCGTGGGTGTCGCGGTCTCCCCGAACATATGTATCTCCGCAGGGTGCCCTTTTGAGGGGCCAGAATCCGGGCTGAAATCAAGCCTGGATCGGCCACAGAGAAATATTTTTGAAACTGGTTTTTCGAATGGGAGGCACGGTTCCATGTGTTTTTTGCGGCGCGATGCCGATCCAAAAAAACCGTCAAAGGACACCAGATGAACCAGCCTGAAATCGCTATCCTCGACCTTCCCAAAAGCACAATCGACTTTAACCCTTTGATCACCCCCGAGCTCTCGCGGGCGCAAGCGCAGCTCTTTGGCAGAGCGCGGGAGGCGGGGGTCACGCTCATTGCGCTGTCCTTCGTGTTTCAAGACAACCCGATGGACGATGGCCCGCTCGCGCTCAATGGCATTGTGGATCGCGTCGGTGACAATTATCAGATCCTGCGCGTCTGTGACATGCCGCAAGGCCTCGTGGAGCCATGGCACGATGTTCAAAGCCTGTTCGATGACCCGCGGCATGCCTTCGAGTTTGTGAAAGGCCTCGACCTGTTGATCGCCGCCTTTCTGAATTGGGGCTTTGAGGTGACGATTGGACAGGCCTATCTGACCCCGGTGTCGCTCTCGCTTCTGCCCATTCACGGATGGGTCGAGCCCGGCTGTGCGGATCACGCCACGATCTGTCGGAAAGAAGCCTATCATTGCATGGCGCATCCGGACGATGTGAGCCAGAAACGCTTTCTGCAGACCCGTGGCCAGGACCTCTCTGACTTTCTGAATCTCCTCTCCCACCCGAAGAGCAACTTCAAAGCCACGCTCAAAACCGCACAGCGTGCCATCTCGGAGGATCGACAACGGCAGCACGCAGAATGGCACGAGACGCGATCGGCTCGGTTTCAGGAAATGTTCGACTCGCTGGGGTAGCGGGCCCGCCTGTTCCCGCGGCGATGGGGAAGCCCGACACGGTTGTGTTCCCGCTGAGCGCCCGTCCTGAATTCACAAGACCGGGTTCCGCCTGTCTCCGTCCGACCTGCGGATCAAAGCTGTCTGGGCGTGTGGAAGGGACCAGGCATTCCGGAGCCGGACATGAGATTACCTCGACAGCCGTCTGGCTCGCGGTCATCAGCAGGTGCGCGGAGTCCTGGTCCCTGATCTGTCCCGCGCGGGCCCTCCCGCGCGGGCGTCATGCCGCCATAGGTTGCGGGCCTACTGAATATCCGCCGCAATCTGTGCGTCGATCTCTTCCTCGGCGGCGGCCACACCATCGCGCAGGGCTTGCAGCACGTCGGAGCCTCCATCGACGTTTTCGGAGAACCAGTCATAGACCGGCTGAACCGCCTCCGAGAACGCCGTCATCTCGTCTGGCGAGGGCACGTAAATCTCGCCACCGGCATCGGTGAAGGCCTGGTACGCCGCGAGCTGCTTGCGCTTCGGGGACGCAAAGGTCGCCTGCTGCAGCTCGTTAAAGCCGTTCACGACGACGCGCTTCAGATCGTCCGGCATGGACTGAAAGCGCTCGTTGTTCATCACCCAGATCGCCGCCATGTAGGCGTGCCCATCGAGCGTGAGATATTTCAGCCCGGCATCGGTGAACTTCATGTTCATGATGTCGGTCACACCGTTCTTCGTGCCTTCCACAACGCCCGTCTGCAGCGACGTGAAGAGCTCGGGCCACGGAATCGGCGTGGGCGAGCCGCCCAGCGTTTTCACCAGCTCCTGCGGCAGGTCCGCGACCACGGTGCGCATCTTCATCCCTTCGAGATCGGAAGGGGCGGCGATGCGCTTTTGTGTGTTCGCGAAGTTCCGCCAGCCGCCGGTATTGCCGATGGTCATGATGCGGATCGCACCGCCTGAATCCTCAAGCGCCATGTCCCGTAGCGTGCGCGTGAAGGTGCCATTGGTCAGCACCGCCTCGGCCACGCGGTCATCGCGCATCAGGTAGGGCAGGTCGAAGACCTGGACGTAGGGGAAGATGCCCGCGGCGCCGCCGGAGGTCGTCACGAAGATATCGATGGAGCCGTCGGCCACACCCTGAAGGCATTCGGTGCCGTTGCCGCAAAGCTGCGTACCGATGAAGAGCTCTACCTCGATCGCGCCGTTCGAGGCCTTCTCGACATAATCCTTGAAGATCACGAGACCGTCGTAATCCTCGTCCTGATCGTTCGACGTGGCCGTGGCCCGCAGCGTGTAATCCTGCGCCGTGGCCATGCCCGCCGATGCGGCAAGCACGGCGGCCGCCGCCAGCGTTGCAAAGGTCTTTTTCAGCATCTTTTCCTCCCTGGATATTCTCATGCTGGTTAATTCACGAATCCCGCGAGGCGCGGAATGGTGAGCGATATGGCGGGGACGTAGGTAATCAACATGATCACCAGCACCTCCACCGCCAGAAAAGGCAGGATCGCTTTCGAGATCGTCTCGACCTTCTCGCCGGAGACGGATGAGGCGACGAACAGGACCAACCCCATGGGCGGCGTGGCAAGGCCGACGGTCAGGTTGACGCTCATGATGATGGCGAAGTGGACCGGATCGACGCCAAGCGACGTGAAGACCGGGCCCAGGATCGGCCCCAGGATGATGATCGCCGGGCCTGCATCGAGGAACATGCCCACGATGAAGAGCAGGATGTTGATCAGGAACAACAGCGTCAGCGGGTTCTCTGAGAGCGACAGGATGAACTCGGCCAGGATTTCCGGCGCGTGGCTGAGGCTGACCACCGTCTTGAAGGACACCGCCGCGCCGACGAGCAACAACACGGTGGCCGATGCCATGGCGGAGCGTTTCAGCACATCCACCAAGTCCTTGCCGGACATGACGCCAAGCACGCCGAACGAGATGATGAGAGCGTAAAGCACCGCGATCGCCGCCGCTTCGGTCGGGGTGAAGACGCCGAGGAGAATGCCGCCCAGAATGATGATCGGGGTCTGGAGCGGCGCCACGGCCTTCTTGCAAACGACGCGGAAATCCGGGTCCACCCGGCTGCGATAGAACATCAGCAGGAAATGCGCGGGGATCAGCAGGCCCAGATAGGCTGCAAGACCGCCGGTCGCGAGATCGCCGGGCAAAAGCTGCAAGAGCAGGTAGAAAATCCCGGCGAGGTTGAGGCGCAGCAGGATGAAGCTGACCCAGTATTCGACGGGCTTGAGCTCGGCGCCGCGCTCCACGCTTCGCTCGGCCTTGGGCAGATCGTACTTGTCCGCGAGAACGCGCACCATGATCATCAGCCCGACACCGACGAGGATGCCCGGCACGATGCCTGCAAGGAACAGCGCGGCCACCGATTGGCCCATGACATAGGCGTAGATGATCATGATGCCCGAGGGCGGGATGATCGGCCCGATCACCGACGAGGCCGCCGTGATCGCGGCTGCGAACCTGCGGGTATAGCCCTGTTTCTCCATCGCCGGGATCAGTGTTGAACCAAGCGCTGAGGTGTCCGCCACGGCTGACCCGGAAAGACCCGCAAAAAGGATCGAAGACAGGATGTTCACATGCGCAAGCCCGCCCCGCAGATGCCCCATGAAAGCCTGGCTGAATTGCACCAGTCGCTCCGTGATCCCGCCGCGGTTCATCACCTCGCCGGCGAGCAGGAAGAAGGGCAGGGCCATCAGCGGGAAGCTGTCCATGCCATTGTAGAGATTGCGGTAGAGCAGCGCGAGGTCGCGTTCCTGCCCGTTGAGCCACAGCAGAATGCCGGGCGCGAAAAGCAGCGCGAAAAAGACCGGCAGGCCTATCATCAGGAAGACGAGGAAGACCGGCAGGAACCAGACCAGCATCTACTCGGCCTCCGGCAGATCGGAATGTGAGAGCGGCGGCAGGCCCTCCGCGCGGCCCGCGATCATCAGGATGCGGCGCAGGATCAGCTCGACGTTAACAATGGCCATCAGAACCATGCCGACGAAGATGGACATATACATCCAGGCGAGCTTGATCTTGATGCTCGTCCCGCCAACGAGATCGAGCGGCAGGCGCAGCGAGGACGACGCGAAAAGCCAGCCGGAATTGACGTGGTTCCAGCCGAGCTGAATGCCCATCAGAAGCACGGTCATCGCCAAGCCAAGCAGCACGAGGATGACGATGTCGGCCAGCCTGCGGGGCAGGGCTTCGGTCAGCATGTCGATGGCCACGAAGCCGCCCGCGCGCAGCCCCGACGGCGCGGCAAGGCCCGTCATCCACAGCATCAAGAACCGCGCGGCCTCATCGGGCCAGGGCAGGGCATTGTTCAACACGTAGCGGAACCACACCTGCGCGAGGATCACGGCGACCATCACTGCCAAGGCGACAATGGCGAGGCCACGGCCAAGCCAAAGCACCCAGTCGTTCCAGATCTGGATCGGCAGCAATATTCCGCGAATGAGCTGCAAAGCTGGCCTCCTCCCTTGCCGCAGTTCGATGCGGCCACCCGGTAACCGGGCGTCTGTCGCCTAACGTGCTGCGAAACCTCCCAGCTGTCCATTCAGGAATAGCAGCGGGCTCCCCTCCCGCTGGGTCACCTTCGTGACACGTCCGACCACGATGGCATGATCGCCGCCGTCATGGACCGCGTGGCGCTCGCATTCGTACCGCGCGAGCGCCGAGGCGATGATCGGCAGGCCGGTCTCATCCTTGCGCAGAACGTCTGACCCCAAAGCCCGCCCGTCGCGCGCGACCGCATGGCAGAGATCGCCTTGATCCTCGGCGAGGACATGGATCGCGTAGCGTGTGCACTCGGTGAAGGGCGCGAACCGCTTCGATGCGCGGGCAGGCGACCACAGAACCAGCGGCGGGTCGAGCGAGAGCGACGCGAAACTGTTGGCCGTGATCGCCAAGGGGCCATCCGGCGTATCGGTCGTGACGATTGTCACGCCGGTCGCGAATTGCCCCAGCGCATTGCGGAAGGCCCGCTGCGTCTCGGGGCCCGGCACGAAGCTTTGTGTGTCGAAGGGCGTGGCATCGCCCATCAGGGCACCTCGTGACCAAGCGCCAGCGTGTAAAGCTCGAACCATGTCTCGCGGTCGATCTCCACTTTTTCGGCGTCGCCCAGCTTCGCGATCCGTTCGACATTGTTCGTGCCCATCACCGGCAGTATGCCCGCAGGGTGTGCGAGCAGCCAAGCAACGGCGACCGCCGCGGCATCGACGCCATGCGCCTTGCCGATCTTGTCGAGCGCGGCGCGCAGCTTGGCGGAGCTTTCCGCAAAGAGCGACCCACCCCCCAGCGGCGACCACGCCATCGGGGCAATCCCGCGTTCCTGCAGGAAGGCCACGTCGCCATTGGTGAAGCCGTGATGCGCCAGAAGCGACAGCTCGATCTGGTTGGTCACGAGCGGCGTCTTCATGGCCGATTGCAGCAGCGTCCAGTCATGCAGTTTGAAATTCGACACGCCGATATGTGCGGCCTTGCCCGAAGCGACCACCTCATCAAGCGCGGCGCCCGTCTCGTGGTGATCCATCAGCGGATCGGGGCGGTGGATCAGGAGCAGGTCGATCTGCTCGATTCCCATGAGCTCAAGAGATTGATCGACGGAGGCCATGATATGCGCGCGCGAAGTGTCGTAATACTTCACCCGCTTGTCGGCATAGCGCCCGGCCGGGGCGACGATATCGCATTTGGTGACGATCTCGATCCGGTCGCGCAGATCGGTGCCGCGCAGCGCATGGCCCAGAACCGCCTCCGCCTCGTAGCCGCCATAGATATCTGCCTGGTCCATCGTCGTGATGCCCTGATCGAGGCAGGCCTCGATCTTGGCGCGCACGTGGCCGGGCGAGGTATCGTTGTCGTCCGACAGCCGCCACATCCCGTAGACGATCCGGGACAGGGACAGATTGTCGGTCATCGCGACACGGCTCACACTCATTTGCGCTCTCCTTCGCCCAAAGGCGTGTTCGGGGTTTCCGTCGGCACCCGACCATAGATTTCGGGCAGCGAACAGGTCTTCAGCTGCGGGAGCACCTTCTGACCGAAATGGCGGCATTCGTCGAGATGCGGATAGCCGGAAAAGATGAAGGCCCGCATGCCCATTTTCTTGTAATTCTCGATCTTGGACATGACCTGATCGACGGAGCCGACAAGGGCCGCGCCGCAACCGGATCGCGCGCGTCCGACACCGGTCCAGAGCCCCGGCTCGACATAGCCGTATTGATCGGCCAATTCCCTTGCGCGGGCCTGGTGGCTCACACCGAGCGAGATGGAATCGTGCGCCCGGTCCCGGATCAGCTTGCCGTATTCGTCATCAAGCTTCGAGACGATGTAATCGGCGTATTCGCGGGCCTCGGCCTCGGTATCCCGCACGATCATGTGCACGCGCAGACCGTAATCGAGCGTGCGGCCGTAGCGTTCGGCCACCGCGTTCACGGCGCGCATGCGCTCCGCCAGCTGTTCCTCGGGCTCGGGCCACATCAGGTAGACGTCGCAATGCTGGCCGCAAAGCTCCAGCGCCTGCGGGGAATAGCCCCCGAAATAGAGAAGCGGCCCGCCGTTCTGCTGGTAGGGTTTCGCGGGATCGGTCCAGACATCCTTGAACTGGTAAACCTCGCCCTCGTAGTCGATCTTGTCGCGCGTCCAGGCCTGTTTCAGGATTTCCACGACCTCGCGCGACCGCTGATACCGGAAGGCGCTGTCCGCCTTTTCGCCCGGAAAATCCGAGGAGATGACATTCAGCGTCAGCCGCCCCTTCATCATGTGATCGATGGTCGCGATGGTGCGGGCCAGCATGATGGGCTGCATCTCGCCACAGCGGATCGCGGCCAGCATGTTGATCTTGCTCGTGACCTGACTGCCCGCCGCCACGAAGGACAAGACATCCTGACCGACCTGGTAAGAAGACGGGCACAGGATATTGCCGAAGCCCTGGCGTTCGGCCTCCTGCAGGATCGAGGAGCAATGTTCCCAGCTTGACCGAAGCGCGCCGTCCGGCACGCCGAGGAACTGGTAATCGTCCGAGCAAAGTGCCGCGAACCAGGAGACCTCCGCTGCATCGTGATCGGCAGATGTGACGGGAACAACGGTCATGGCAGGCCTCGGGCAATTGGGCGAATTGCCTCTTGCGTAGCACTGTCATTGATGTGCATCAATAGTGTATCAATTTAGATGTTCCGAGCGTCATGCCCGACGAAACCGCTCTTCCCCGCTACCTCCAAGTGGCCGAGACGCTGATCCGCGATATCGCGGCCGGTCGGCTGCCCGATGGCGCGCGACTGCCGCCCGAGCGGGACATGGCGTCGGAGTGGGATATCTCCGTCGGCACCTTGCGCAAGGCATTGGCGCGGTTGCAGGAGGCGGGACTGCTGGAGCGCGTGCAGGGCTCCGGAAACTACGTGCGGCGCGCCTCGCAGGACCTCGGCATCTATGCCTTTTTCCGCATCGAACAGATCGCCGGTGGGGGTCTGCCCACCGCCCAACTGCTATCGGTCCAGCGCCGCGCCAAAGACCCTGACATGCCGGATTTCGGGACGAGCCCTGAGGGCCATCGCATCCGCCGCCTGCGCCGGATCGGGGATATTCCCGCCGTTCTGGAGGAGATCTGGCTCGATGGTGACGTCACCGAAGAGATCCGGCGCTCGGAGCTCTCCGAGTCGCTGTACCTCTATTACCGCAATGCGCTTGGCGTCGTGATCACCCGCGCCGAAGACCGCATCGGTGTCGCAGATGTCCCCGACTGGGTGGTGCCCGAGGCCACATTCGCGCCGGGCAGTGCGGCGGGCTTCATCGAACGGATCAGTCAGGATGCCGGCGGCGCGCCGGTCGAATATTCGCGCACATGGTTCGACAGCCGCCATGTCCGCTACGTCTCACGTCTCAGATAAGGGAAGACGCAGAAGCATGATCAATTACGGTATCATCGGCGCCGGCATGATGGGGCAGGAGCATATCCGCAACATCCAGCTTCTGGGCGATGCGCGCGTCGATACCATTTTCGAGCCGGATCTCGAACAGCGCGGCCGGGCAGGGGCCATCGCGCCGGATGCGGTTATGGTGGATAGCGTGGCCGATCTGCTTGCCCGGCAAAGCGTCGATGTGCTGCTGATCGCGAGCCCAAACCATCACCATGTCCGCCAGATGGAAGAGATCGCCGCGATCCGCCCGCTGCCGCTTCTGGTGGAAAAGCCGCTCTTTACCCGGCACGATGACGCTGAACGCATCGCACACCTCGCGAAGGACTATCCCGCGCCGATCTGGGTCGCGATGGAATATCGCTACATGCCGCCCATCGCGATGATGCTGGAGCGTCTGGAGGCGGCGACGGGCGGTCTGCGCATGCTGACGATCCGCGAGCATCGCTTCCCGTTTCTCGACAAAGTCGGGGCCTGGAACCGCTTCAATGCCTCGTCGGGTGGCACATTGGTCGAGAAATGCTGCCATTTCTTCGATCTCATGCGCCTGGCGTCCGGCGCAGAGCCCGTGCGCGTGATGGCCTCAGGCGGGCAGGGGGTGAATCACCTGGCCGAGGTCTATGACGGTCACACCCCGGATATCTGGGACAATGCCTATGTCATCGTCGATTTCGACAGCGGCATGCGCGCGATGCTGGAGCTGTGCATGTTCGCCGAAGGCTCCAGATACCAGGAACATCTCAGCGCGGTCGGTCCCACCGGCAAGATCGAGGCCCTGGTGCCTGGCCCCACGCGCTTCTGGCCCGAGCGCCTTGGCGCACCACCCGTTCCGCAGGTTGTGCTCAGCCCGCGCGATGCAAGCGGCGAGCAGGTGCTGGACGTACCCGTCGATCCGACACTTCTGGATGCGGGTGATCATAATGGCTCGACCTTCTACCAGCACCAGAAGTTCCTCCGCGCGGTGCAATCGGGCGGGCCTGTCGAGGTTTCGCTGGCGGACGGCGCGAAAGCCGTGGCGATGGGGCTTGCTGCACAGAAATCGGCGGAAACGGGAGAAGCTGTGCGTCTCTAAAGCGCACAGCTTGAGGCGCGGCGATCTGTTTAGCGCCGCGTTTACGGCCAGGCGACAGCGAATTCAGCTATCAGCCTTGTCCCGCGCGCATACTTCTCATTGCGCACGTCATATGCGGCGTCATTCCCACCACATGTCAGCTCAATATCGCGCATGACGCCAGGGATGCCCGATTCGTCGAGATTCAGCAGATCGTGTATAATTCCGTACGCGGTATGAAAGTCGTCTGCCTCGACGGCTTCACGCAGCTTTATTTTCGATTGCTGCTTAAGCTCGTTAATATCCTCGGAATCCGCAAACCGCTCGGCTTCGGCCTCATCAAGACTGCCGAAGCCCGAAACCACAGCATTTAATGTAGATCTCCAATCATCTTTCAGATGTTCGGGGTCGAACTCACTGGGTTCGAAATACGCTGTGTCATAGCGTTCGGACACAAGGCCAAGGAACTCGACAATCGGCCCGTATTCTTCATCCCCGGCAAGATCGGTCAGGCGGCTTTCGGCCTCAGCTGCAAGATCATCGATCTCCAAGGCAGGGTCAAAGCCCTCGCGGCTAAAGTCGTTCTCGTCCATGAGAAGGCATTTCTTTGTATGATAGATGCCCATGATTTTTTCCTTTCATTCTCGGCATGGTATGTTGGCAGCCTTGAAAGACCTGAGTTCGGTATCTGATACGAGACCGGTTCCGAACGCACCTTGTCGTCGCTGCCAAAGATGACGTGGGAACTTCATCGAAAACACAAAACCGGAAACTCGATTTTTCTTGTGGCTCCGGATCGATTTCCGGAGCCACCTTGTTCAGCGCATCTCCCGTGCCGCGAGATCGCTCAGCTTGGCCCCATTCCAACGTAGCGCATCGGAGAAGGCCAGCGGCACATCCCGTGCCTCCTCGAGCGCACGCAGAATGTTGAGCAGCCGCCCTTTCACTACAATTGGATCGGGGAATTTCTGGCAGAGCTCGCCAAGAAGATCACAATAGGCGTCTACGCCTGCGTCACCATGGATGATTTCGACGAGCTCGCAGAGGCCTGTGCCATGACGTGTGCAGAACTTGCCGACCTCGTAGGCGAAGATGTGGGCTGCCTCCGGAACCGGGTTTTCCCGAATATCTTTCATGATGGTTCTCCAGGCGATCGGCGTCAGCCTTGGGGCTGAACTTGGAACCGTCGCTGACAAAACCCGCCGCCGGGGAGACAAGCGGCGACGGGGCAGGGGGCTCACATTTGAGATCGGAATCCCTCGATGGACGCGAGCGCTTCTTGGAGCAGGTCCGTGAGCCGACAAATCTCGTGCACGAGGTCACTCGCCGGATCGATTTGTGCAAAGAAGCCTGCATCTTCGCCGTCCAGATCATCCACGCCTTCGAGCGACAGGAGCGCGAGAAGCTCACCCGCGAGCCGCTCGGCACTGCGCGTCACTGCAGTCGCCTCATGAAGTTGCGCCTCGAGCTTCGGGACGAGCCGCGCGCCACGTGGCCCGCCGAGCGCGGCAGCGGCGTCGTAGAACGCCTCCCCGTGTCGGTGAATGAGGGTGTGAAGCGCTGTGCTAAGTAGTTCAGTGCGAACTGGCGTGGACCGCGTCAAAGCGGCGGTAAAATGCTGCATGCATTTTCCTTTTCGGTTCAGAGGATTTTTCGAGACCCGATCTCTTCCGGGTTTTGTGCGCCGCGGCGCGCCGTCCTTGGTCCGGGTCTCAATTTGAAGACCCGGGCCCAAGGTCGACGCTGCCGCGAACGCTCCCTCTCCCACTCTTGAAGAACTGACTGCCGCTACCCCTTGGCAATCTGCTGCCGCATCTCTGCCCACGCTTTCGCGGCCGCCTCGCCTTCGCTCTCAGAGCGGTAAGCGTCGCCAGCACGGCTCGTGCGGTGCCCCAGATGGGTGGAGATCACATCCGCCGCGCGCACGGGATCGTGCCGACGCATGAAGTCTGCCGCGAGCGTTCGCAGATCGTGCAGCGGAACGCCGATCGCGGTTTTGACCACCGAACTCGGCCATTTGTCCGACATCGCCCTTGGACCGAGTGTCAGCCAGTTCATGCCAAGAAGGGCATGATAGCGCAGGTGCACAAATCGATCGGGTCGGCCGCCGAGGATGAGCGCATCCAGTATCTCCGACACCTCGGGCCAAAGCTTTCCCGCTTCCGTGTCATACCCGCTCTTGCCCTGTTTCCAAGCAAGCACCCAGGTCCCATCGCTTTCTCGGACCAGCTCTTCGCCAAGGCACCACCTCGATACATCGCCCGTCCGGCCGGGCTTGTTCATGCTGACCGCACAGAGAGCCGCCGCTTGCAGAAGCTGTAGCTTTTCGGAGGCATGGTCCGGCAGAGCTTCCGCTTCCTGCCGCATCTCGCCGATGCGACCCGCGATAAAGGCAAAGCCACCGGCTTCCGTGATCTTTGCCAGACGCGGGTATTTCACCTTGCCGCAAGCGCGCGCATTCTCTCGCAGGTCTTCGACGAGAAAGCGCAAGCCTGCCAGCGCATCTTCTTGCGCCCCGCCGTGCTTGCCGAGCATGATCAGGCCTTCAAGGTAGTTCGCGATCGTGGCCGGACGCAGGGGCTTCTTGCCGGGCTGCGGTTCCCCGAACGCCTCGACGAGAGCGATCCCTGTCACAAAACCCAGTGTTTCCGATCCATGACCCGCGGCAACGAGCTGCGCGCAGCGATGCACGGAGGCACGATAGCGTGCGAGACTGCTTTCTTTGATTTTCGCCTCCGCAAGCCGCTGCTCCATGTCCTGCCAACTCTTGGGCCAGGTGTTGGGGTCAATCCGAGGCTTCTAAACTTTCTCTCCATCGGCAAGCCGCCGGGGCCTCGGCTTTGGCCTTCGCGACACCCACTCTGCTTTCACCTCAATCGCCGCCGCCGTCGAGACATCCGGCGCATACCGCGCAAGCGCCCGAAGAAGCGTGCGGAAGGTCGACTCCGAGGCGGCCGCCTGGCGGAAGCTTTCCGCGCTGGGGGCCGCCACCGGTTCGCGGCGCGATTGCAGGATGGCGAAGAACCGCCCGATCACCGCACCCGCGCCCGGCTCAAGCGACGCGGCGTCCTCAAGCATGGTGCGCTTCACAGGCAGGGGAACCGGTTGCAGTTGATCATCGAGCAAGGGACGGGTCATTTGAGTTTCCGCTTCATGGATTTGAAGAGCGCGGGGTGCCGCGCGAGCAGCGCCGCGCGCACCGACTTCGCGGCCTCTTCGCCGCTGTCGCGCCCGTAGTGACGTCGCACGGTCTCTTCCGTGTCACCGAGGACCGCCGCGGCCTTGGCGAAGTTGCCCGGCTCGATGGCGAGAATAAGTGTTGCCAGCGCGTGTCGGCAGAGATGCGGTGTCAGGCCCAGACCAACTTCTTGAGCCCCGAGCGCCCAGAGCTCCGCGAAGCTGGACGCCGACATGCAGCCATGGGGCAGGGTTATCGCGTCCTTGACATTGCGCGGGCTCGCCTCTCCCGGGAAGACGTAGGGACTGTCTGAGAGACCCATAAGCTCCAGAAGGCGGTGGCGGTGTTTATCCATCCAGTCCGCGAGGATCTGCGCATCCGCGCCCATCACATGGACCGTGACCTCCCGGTCGTTCTTGATCTCGCCTGGTGCGAAGCGCAGTTCGGCATGTCCGCCCTTGCGCACCCAGCTCAGGTTGCCAGCGATTTCCTGAGAGCCCCGGCAGCGAAGCGCGATGAGGTTGGCGGGCCTGAGCGGGCGCGACATCTGGATGGCGTGCAAGACGGCCGCCGCAAAGAGCCGGAGCGCTACAAGCTCGCGCTGTTCATCCTGGTGATCACGCGCGTCTTTGAGCCACACCTCCGCCTTTAAAGCGAGGGCCGCAGGCGCATTCACGAGCTTTGCCGCGAGGCCCGGTCGCCGTTGCAGGAGCTTGCAGATCTCCTCGGCATTGTCATGCATCTCGCGCGGCGTGACGACGTAATCTTCAAAGACGACGCGCAGCACGTCCACATGCGCGACGATTTCCGGATCGTAGAGCCCGTTGCGTGCGATGGTTCTCAGGTTCTTGAGCCGGTTCCCCAGCGTTTGGGTCTTCTTCGGGTCTTTCAGCAAAAGCGATGCCTGGGACCGGGCGATTTGGTCCTCGATCGCATTGGAGATGCGGTCGCGTGTCATGAGATCCCGCAGCCCTGCGATCTGGGGCAGGCCGCCGTCATGCTGTCTCACGCTGCGCGCGAGCCAGGTTACCGCACCCCGATATCCCGCGAGAGCAGTCTTGCTGTTTCTCGGTCGGCGGCCCCGTATCTTGACCTTCTGCGCCACGGCCTGGTCGATCTCGAGAGACGCGACCCCCGCCGCCATCTGCGCCTTTGCCCAGGCGCTTAGATCGTCCTGGGTCATCAGAACTTCGCGGAACACGGTCTCCGCATCGCAGCGCAGGGCTTCCGGAAGCGATGTCCACAGAATGCGCTCCGCGCGATCGGAGGATTTCGGGATCTCGAAGTTCGTCTTCGGCAGCCGCGGCCGGATCTCCGGCCAGGCATTCATACCGCGCTGCAGCCTGTTCAAAAGTTTGACCCCACGCTGCAGCGATTTCCGCTTCTCTGTCGTGGCCTCCGCGAAGACGCGATCGATCTCGCCTTGATCGAGCTCCGGCAGCGGCACCTGGCACCGGGCGCGCAACGCAAAGAGGCATTTATGCGTGGACGTCGTGAAGCGGGCACCACGCTCGACGAAGCCTTCTTGCGCGCGAACCCAGTTGATCAGGTCTGTATAGCTCTGCGCCACGTTTTCCGGGACAGGCGTTTGGTCGCCTTGCACGACCCAAAACCGCTCGAGCAGTCCCCGGACGCGCGAGTTCCCGCGCCGCCGCGCTTGTTCGAGATCCTTGCTGCTTGAGACCATGCCGTAAGGCGCGGGCGCTACCACATGCTCGAAGTGCTGCAGATCGGCTGGCAGAAGGCCGATATCCTCGGTAGCCATGTTCAACCGCGCAGGTACTTTCTTCAGCTCATAGAGCGTGTCGCGCTTTTCTCCGTTGGCTTCCGCCCATGCGAGCACATCACCGAGCGTCGCTTGGGAGTTCTCGATCTTCGTCGATTGATCGGTCATGTCTTGCTCCTTTTCATGGCCTCGGTTCGGAGTGTCTTCGGACCCAAAGACACTCCGAACCGGGCCATGGCCGGAGCAGGAGAGCTGCGCGTAAGCTGTCGGGGTTTCGCACATCCTGTCGGGGTTTTCCCTCGATTTGCACGGACAGGGTCAAACATGACGCCGATGAATGATTGGGGGCGCATGTGCGACAGACGCAGCCTTCCCGCCCGTGTCGGCGAGATCCCGGCATTTTCTGTGCGACGCACGAGATCACTCATCGCCACCACTCCCCCGGCAGGTCCAGATCCAGCGCCCCGCGCAGCCAATCGGTCACGTCATGCGGGTTGAACCGCACCGCGCCAAAGACATTGCGTGTCGGCAATCCGGCCTCAATCCAGCGCTCCACGCTGCGCACGCTGACGCTGAGCGCCTCTGCCACCGCTTTCTTGCTCAGGAGCGGCTCGCGGTAGCGGGCTCGTCCCGCCCCGCGCGGCATGCGGCCCACTTCGCAAGACCAGACGTCCGTCCACTTGAGCCGGTATGTCCGGCCGATCTTGATTGCGGGCAACGCCCCCTCTTTGATCTTTCGTCGCAGCGTGTCGGGCTTCAGTCCGTAGTGTTCTGCGACCTCGTCGAGCCTTAGCATTCTTCTCTCCTCTTCCGTGGCAGAGAGGAGATGGGTCCAGAGGACATCCGCCCAAAAGAAACGGGAACAAATGCCAAAGGTGGGACCGGCCTAAGAATATCCTTCTTGGAGAACCCCCACCTTTGTTGTCGCGACGGAGCCCGGACTTTTTTCACCCAAACCGTTTTGCGCGGACACGAGACGATCAGAGGTCTTCAAAAATCGAAGGAAGACCGCATGAATTACGACGCAAAACTAGACGCGACCGCGCCCATCCCGAACTGGCTTGAGCCCAAGGAGGCGCGCCAACGGCTCTATCACGAGATGTCCGATTTCGTCGCGGCTGCGCAGGAAGAAAGCGAACCGACGCGGGAGGGTGCGCCTGCAATCGCGTTCAAGGTGACCGCGGGTCTTGGCAAGACGTCCACCGCCCTGCGCGTCCTCGCCGAACAGGGCTCAGCGCTTCTTCAGCGCGGGCATGTGATGATCTACATGCCCACGCTCGATCTCACGGAACGCGCCGGACGAGATTTCGAGGCCATGGGCACCGGCCTGCCGACACAAGTCATACGCGGGCGCACCGCGCCACGTCCCGAGACCCCGAACACATCGATGTGCACGCGACGCGACCTGGTGCGCCAGGTCCAGGGCCTCGTGCCGTCGATCACCCGATCGCTCTGCAGTGCGAGGACCAAATCCGGCGAGTTTCGCCGAGCCCCCTGTGCGCAGGACTGCCCCTACCTCGCGCAGAAAGACGTGACGGGCACGCGGATCATCTTTCTCGCGCATACCTATCTCGACGCGATTCCACCCATCGACCAGCGCGTCCCGGTCGCGCTCCGGATCATCGATGAGAAGGTCTGGTCCACGCGGGTGAAGACGATGCAGATCCTTTAAGACGACTTCCTCGGCCAACCGGGAGCAGGATTTCCTGGTGATCTGCAGAAAAAGTACTTTCAAGTGCGCACGAACCTCATCGCGGCTCTGCAACATGGCAAACCCGTCCTTCCCGCGATGCGCCATGAGGGGATCGGATCGGATACCCTCGAAGCCTTTGTCAATGCGGAAGCCGAGGCGCGTCCGGAGCTAAAGATCGCACCGTGGGAGGCCCCGGACGCCATGGACTTCCGCATCGCCATGTTCGATGTGCGCGGGTTTCGCGCGTCGTGGAAACGTGAGGCGATCTTCAGACGCCTCGCGCAGGAAGATCCCGCACTCGACGCCCAGCTGACGCTTGAGACCCTTCACGAGAATGGTGGTGCGCGAAGCGTCATAAAGCTGCATTCTTATGAGCCTCTGCCACGCGATGCGCCGCTCATGCTTCTTGACGCGGACGCCGATCCCGAGATCACAAACCGCCTCGCGGAGGGAGCCCGATTCCTTCGGATTGAATCCAGGCCCGAGGCCGAGATCGTCCAGGTGTCGGATCGGACGTTGTCGAATAGCTGGCTTCTCGATTCTGAGAAAGGACCACAGCGCCGGGCGGATCTCCTCACAATCATCGAACGCGAAGTGCAGAACGCCTCCAACCAGGTTCTGCTTGTCGTGACCAAAGCCGTGCTCACGGCGCTGCACCGCGATGCAGGAACGCCGATCGACCTGTCGGACGAGGCCGCTCTGCTGACCCCGCTGCGAGGGGCGACGCCGCGATGGTTCGGGCCCCGCATGCAGGGCGTGAATGACTTCGAAGTTTATTCCACGATTCTCATCGCGGGCCGCATGCAGCAGCCCATCCCTGCGCTCGAAGCCGACGCCAGGGGACTTTTCGGGCACGATGGGGACCCTTTTGAGGAAAGCCCATCTGGGATGCTGCCTGAACATCCCGGGGCCTACCTGATGCGCAACGGGTCTTTGATACACACGCGCCGACGCAGCCACTCCGATGCTCGCGCCCGTGTCCTCCTAGAGCAATCTCGCGAATGCAGTACACTTCAGGCAATCGCCCGGCTGCGGCTTGTCGCGCCAAAAACCCCAAAGCGTGTCGTCATCCTCAGCAGCCTGCCGCTGCCCGGATTGCCGATCTCTCAGCTAACCAAGTGGAAAGTCATGGTTGCGGGGTTGGAAAGTGAAGCAGACCCAAACGGATTTCAGTAACTCGGCGCCGCGTTCATGGGTCCAGATAGGCGACCTGTGCTCGGAGCACGGCTGTCAAAGGCAGGGCTCAACGCGGACCTGCCTCACGCATTCAAAACACTTGAAAAGGCGGCTGAGTTTCGCCGCGGGCGGTCCACGGCGGCTATGAAGGAATTGGCGAGACGCATCGCGGCCGCGAATGCTTGGCATCTGACAATTTTGGAGCTTCGCCCGAACCGGGGTGGCCAATCGATCCCCGCCGCTGTCTTTGCAGATACTGCGCACTCTAAGAAAATCGCTGCGAGCCTTTGGCCAAATCTCAAGATCACAGCAGGTGGGGCAGCGAAGGGGAATTGAGACCGCACTTACAACCCAAGCACACAGGTCAATGGCCCCAGCAAATCTGCGTAAAGACGCGGTCTTAAAAGTTCTGCAGGATCGATGGTGCGATCCCCTGTCATGGCGCGACTCCACCGGGATTTAGATGACGCGACGTCATCCCGAAGAGCGTTTTCTGTGATTTCTGGACAGACCCAACTCCTCTCCAGCGGCGAACGCGAGCCGCAGACAAACAGAAATGAGGAACACCATGCTCAAGCTGATGACTTTCGACCTCCCCTACAATCCCAGCCAGGATACCTGCTTTCTCGACCTTGTTTGGGACGCACTCGAGGCCACGCACAGAATTCCGGAAGAAACGCCGGACCTCGGTCTCGGCGACCACTATGTCCGTGAGAACCTCGCGCACTTGACCGTCGAAAACATGCCCAACGGGTGGGTGGCTAACATCACGTTCAAGCCGCGTTCTAATCAACCTGAAAACTGTTTGACGTCTCCCGTGCATGCGCCGCTTCCAACCGCAGCCGAGGCTCTCATTCACGGGGCAGCCATCGTTTCTGACCTCGTAAGCGGTTCGGCCGAACTTCCATTCATAGTTGTTGGAAACAGGCTCATGGTGGCGGCATACGGCCCACCCAATGCTGCGTGAGCGATCAAGTATGGCCTGTAGGAGATCAGCGAGCACCTGCAGGCCATTTCTTGGATATCGAGAAAGGCGAAGACAACTCAGGTGAAATTACTGAAGTCTTTGCTTCACGCATCGTCTCAGCGTTATGGCGACGCTCCATAGGCTAAAGCGCGAGGTCCAATCAGAATGAGAACCGAATGGAAAATTCGTAAAAAACGATTTCTCGTATTTATTCGATGAACCCACATCTTGCGTACACCGAAGAAGCGAAGCCCAAACAAGAGGAAAATACCGATGAGCACATACATCGACAACATCATCAAGCCAGATTTCGGCGATCCGAAGGAATCTCGGTCACCAAAAAGCGTTAACTCTGCAGCGGTACAATGCACTCCGGCTGCTGTTCGCCATAATGTGATTTCTGACCCAATCGAAGAAGCGCTCAACATGATTTCAGGGCATTTCCTGGAAGACTGGTTCAGGTCCGATAGGCTGATTTCCGTTATTCTCACAGAGATGGCCAAGGCGGCTACTGAGTTATATGAATATGAAACTTCAGGCGAGAAACTGTTTTTCGAAACGTATTTTCGGCACTCCGCCCAGTTCGAAAACATTATTGCAAATCCAAATTTTATTCACTTAAAGGTGAAGGCAGAAGGCTATTGGCTGGGGGCCAAGAAGCCAAGTCCATTCCTTCTTAATATGGATACGGAAGACATAACCTTTACTGTTGTCGAGCTCTTTAAGGATTGGCGGAAGTGCACTGGAGCAAGTCGGGCGGAAATGATTCAGCAGCTGGCCATCCAAAAAGTTGCAATTGCAACTCTGATTGCTACCTCAGGAGAGGAACGGAGTTTCCTTGATAATGGCTACAGAGCAACGCGGTACGATATGGAATACGATCTGGGTTATGAAGAAATAGAAAGAATCCACGAAAAATTCTTTCCTGAAAAGGGTCTCGACTGAGAGGTGTCCAACCTACGACTCGCTTGGAACGGAAAATGCTGTCAACTGCACTTGCGGGTTTGAGTAAGAGCTTCTTCTATCGCACTTCAGCCAGCCTGAACGCCGTGCTGCGTGCTGAGCAACTTCGTGAAGCCTGGTGCGCGACCGGTGATCATGGCGCGAATATTATGGGCGAGACCTACGTGTTGTAAGAACGCCAGATGGAAATGATTGGCACTGGAACAATGTCCATCACAATATCGGTCATCGCGTGTGCGTGTTCACGGACCTCAAGATGCGGAGACGCTGAAACTCAAATCAGCCGAGACAATTCGATGTGCCAGCAGTAAGTTTCGGCAGAACCTTGCCAAAACCGGAAATAATACCATGAGCCGCAGCGGAGTGGGCATAGAGCTTGAAATCCAAAGAGGACACGCAAATTCTGTGCTGCTCAGTCGGCAGGCATTGGAACGTGCTGCCGCATTGAATGATGACTTACACATTTTCGTCTCGCTTTGTTCGGAAACATCCATTCAGGAAGCCGAACAAAGCGATGCCAGGCGGGCGGAGGGCAGGGCGCTTGGTCCCCTCGATGGCGTTCCATTCGCGGTCAAGGACAACATGGCTGTTGCTGGTTTGCCCACGACATGCGGGACGGCACGGGACCTACCAAATGCGGACCTGGACGCGACCGTCGTCGCCCGGCTGCGCGCGGCAGGCGCTGTCCTGATCGGCACGCTCAACATGCATGAAGGGGCGCTTGGGGCCACCGGTGACAATCCTTTCTGGGGACGCTGCAAAAACCCCTTGCAGCCGGGCTATACCCCCGGCGGATCGAGCAGTGGCTCGGCCGCCGCAGTGGCGGCTGGCATCGTGCCGCTGACGCTCGGCTCGGATACGATGGGGTCCGTGCGCATTCCGGCGGCCTATTGCGGTCTCTGGGGGCTGAAGACTACATCCGGTCGCTTGTCGTCCGTGGGACTGACGCATCTGTCATGGACGCTCGACTCCATTGGCCCGTTGGCGCGCAGCCCCGAAGACTTGGCGCTCATCATGTCTGTGCTTGACGGGCCGGACCCGGATGACCCCGAAGCGGTGATCATGCCCGAAATGGACCCCGCACCAATCGCCTTATCGGCTATGACTTTGGGCGTGCTCGATGACGCCTGTCTCGCCGAATGCACAGAGCCGGTGCGCACCGCGTTTGACGCTTTGCTCAGCGCTTTGCGCGCCGAAGGCGTCACGTTGCAGCGAGTGTCGATTGATGGCTGGGAGCCGGGGAAGTTGCGCCGCGCGGGCCTCCTCCTGTCCGAAGCTGAAGGCGCCGCAACGCTCGGAGAGGCCGTCGATGCGCCTGGCCTGTCGGACGACTTTCGCGCCATGCTGCTTTACGGTCGAAATCTGAGCGCGCTGAAGCTGACCGACGCCTATCGCACCATCTGGCAAACGGGCCGGGCCGTCCGTCGCGCGATTGACGGTCTGGATGGATTGCTAATGCCGACAGTTCCGCAGCAAGCGTTTCGCCATGGCGATCCGGTGCCGCGCAACCAGGCCGATTTCACCGTTCTCGCGAATGCTGCCGGCGCCCCTGCCATTTGTTTTCCGCTCGCCGTTCCGGAGGGGGGCCTGCCCGCCAGCGCGCAGATCATGGGGCCGTGCGGTAGCGATTTCCGCTTGATCGATATCGGGAAACTGATCGCCGCGGCAACGGCCCGCGGCTGATCCGAAACGCCTGGTTCGACCGGAGCTTAGCCCAACAACCGCTTGAGATACGCGCCATAATCGTTCTTGCCGAAGGCATCAGCACGGCGCTGCACCTTTTCGGCGTCGATCCATCCTGCGTCGTATGCGATTTCGTCGGGGTTTCCGATCTGGAGGCCCTGGCGTTCGACGAGGGTTCGGACGAAGTTGCCGGCATCGAGGAGGCTTCCGTGTGTGCCGGTGTCGAGCCAGGCATAGCCGCGGCCCATGCGGCGGACGTCGAGGGCGCCGTCGGCGAGGTAGGATTCCAGAAGCGTGGTGATCTCGAGTTCGCCGCGGGCGGAGGGCTGGACTTTTGCGGCTCGGGCAGGGGCTGTGCCGTCGAGGAAGTAGAGGCCCGTGACTGCGTAGGGGGAGGGCGGGTTTGCAGGCTTCTCGATGATGTGGGTCACGCGGCCATCGTCGTCGTAATCGACGACGCCGTAGCGTTCGGGATCGGCGACGCGGTAGCCGAAGACCGTGCCGCCCGTCTCCTTGGCATCGGCCTCCGCTAGAAGCTCGGGCAGGCCATGGCCGAAGAAGACGTTGTCGCCCAGAACCATCGCCGAGGGCGCGCCTGCGAGGAAGTCCTCGGCCAGAAGGTAGGCCTGCGCAAGCCCGTCCGGAGAGGGCTGTTCGATATAGGTCAGTGTGAGACCCCATTGCGATCCGTCACCGAGCGTACGGCGGAACTGGTCCTGATCCTCGGGCGTGGTGATGACGCAAATCTCGCGGATGCCCGCCAGCATCAGCACCGAGAGCGGGTAATAGACCATGGGCTTGTCATAGACCGGCAGAAGCTGCTTCGAGACCCCCATCGTGATCGGGTAAAGCCGGGTGCCCGAGCCACCTGCGAGGATGATGCCCTTGCGGTTCGTCATGAAGAAAGCTCCTTGAGAATAGCGTCGAGGCCCGCGCGCCAATCGGGGGCGGAGAGGCCGAAGATCGTCTCTGTGTCTGCGCAATCGAGCCGGGAATTGAGCGGACGCGCCGCCGGGGTGGGGTAATCTCGGCTCGGGATGTCGGTCACGGTACAGTCCAGTCCGGCGCACGCGAAGATCGTTCGGGCGAAGTCCGCCCAGTTGACTGGCGGTTGGCCCGCGTAATGATAGGTGCCGGACTTCGCGGGATCGGTGATGAGCTGCTCGGCAATCGACAGACAGGCCGCGGCGATGTCCCGCGCCGGTGTCGGCCCGCCGATCTGATCCGCAACGATGCTCAGCGCGTCGCGCTCTGCGCCAAGCCGCAGCATGGTCTTCACGAAGTTCGCCCCGTGGGCTGAGACGACCCAGGAGGTGCGCAGGATCGCATGCGTGCCGCCTGCCGCGCGGACGGCCTCTTCCCCGGCAAGCTTGGTGCGGCCATAGGCGTTGATTGGCGCGACTGCATCGTCCGGTCGCCACGGCGCGTCGCCCGACCCGTCAAAGACATAATCGGTGGAGATATGCACCAGCGGGATGCCCCGCGCGGCGCAGACCTCCGCCATGCCACCGGGGCCCGTGGCATTGAGCGCACGCGCCGCGTCTTCGTCGCTCTCGGCTTGGTCGACGGCCGTGTAGGCCGCGGCATTGATCACGGCGCGCGGCGAATGCGTCTCTATTGCGGCCCGAACGGCGTCCGGATCGGCCGCGTCAACGGCCTCGCGGCCAAGGCAGGTCACGCCACCTAGCAGAGCGAGTTCGGTCGCCACTTGGCCCGATTTGCCGAAGACGAGGATCATGTGCCGGTGCCCAACCGCTGGCCGACGCCGTCCCGTTCCAGAAGCGCGCGCCACCAGGCCTCGTTCTCGAGATACCAGCGCACGGTCTTCTCGAGGCCCTCTTCCACGGTGACCGAGGGCCGCCAGCCGAGTTCCTCACGGATGCGGGTCGGGTCGATGGCATAGCGCAGATCGTGGCCGGGGCGGTCCGTGACGAAGGTGATCAGGCTGGAATAGGGTCGATCCGCGGGCTTCAGCCGGTCGAGGATCGTGCAGATCGTCTCCACCAGTTCCAGATTGGTCCGCTCGTTCTCACCCCCGATATTGTAGCTGCGCCCGAGCGCGCCCTTCTGCAGCACGCGCAGCAGCGCATCGGCGTGATCCTCGACATAGAGCCAGTCGCGCACATTCTCGCCCGCGCCGTAGATCGGAATGGGCCGCCCGTGCAGCGCATTCAGGATCACAACCGGGATGAGCTTCTCGGGGAAGTGGTAGGGGCCGTAATTGTTCGAGCAATTCGAGAGCACCACCGGCAGCCCGTAGGTCTCGCCCCAGGCGCGGACAAGGTGATCCGAGGACGCTTTCGACGCGGAATAGGGTGAGCGCGGATCGTAGGGCGTCTCCTCGGTGAACTGGCCGTCGGGGCCGAGCGAGCCGAAGACCTCGTCGGTCGAGACATGGTGGAAGCGGAACGCCTCCGGGCGCCCTTGTGCGGTCCAATACGCCCGCGCGGCTTCCAGCAGATGGAAGGTGCCCATGACGTTGGTCTGCATGAAGGTGCCGGGCCCGTCGATCGAGCGGTCCACATGGCTCTCGGCGGCGAGATGCATGACCGCGTCCGGCTGATGCTCCGCGAATATCCGGTCGAGCGCTGCCCGATCACAGATATCCGCATGCTCGAAGGCATAAAGCGGGCTCTCCGCGACTTCCACCACGTTCGCAAGGTTGGCCGCGTAGGTCAGCGCGTCGAGATTGACGACCGAAAGCCCGCGAGACACGGCCAGACGCACAACCGCAGACCCGATGAACCCCGCGCCGCCGGTGATTAGTATTTTCATGGGCGTACCTCAGACGTTGCCGGGTCGATGCTCGTGCCGGTTGACCCTCTCGCCAATGCGTAGCGGGCTGAGATTGTCCGTGCCAGTGTCTGGATGGTTATTTCGAGCAATGCTGCTCAGACGCAGTGATAAGGGTCACAATCCACGGCGACCGCGTCTCGACTGCCTCACAGGGCATCCGCAGTTCGTGTTGGCCTGTTGTCTCAAGCAGACGGTCCAGCGCTCACCGGATCTGACCCGCCGCTACCTCGATCATTTCCCGTGCGTGACGCACCCTCGCGGACAAGCGGCGGCCCCGGCGCATGACAAGCCAGAGGTCGTGCCAGCGGCGCTTCGGAAGCTGGGCGATGGACAGACTGGCCTTGTCCGTGAATGCTTCCACACCGCTTCGGGGCAGGAGCGTGTAGCCGATGCCCGCGGCCACGGGGGCAGGGATCTGGCCGATCTGATTGACCGAGCCGCGCACATGAAGCCGGTCCGCGCCCGGGTACTCGTCCGGGAAGTTCAGCCGCAGAAGGTCGTCGGCATAGCCGTAGCCGTCGGGATGGGCGATGAACCCGCGGGCTTCGAGGTCGGCAAAGGTCAGAGGCCCGTCAGGGGCATCCGCGGGCAGGACGAGGCACAGCTCCTCCCGGCCGAGATGGTGAGCCTCAAGCCGCGCATGGTCGGGGTCCGCCGCCAGCACGCCAAGGTCGAAACGCCCGTCGAGCAGCCCTGCACGGATATCGGTTTGCGGAGCCGCCTCGAGATGAAGGCTCAGGCCGGGCGCCGCGCGCATCCAGGGCAGCAGGCTCGGGTAAAGCAGCATCGCGAAGCTGCCAGAGCAGGCGATGTGCACCGGCCCCGTATTCCGGTCATCTGCCGCAATGGCGTCGCGCAGCTGCGTCTCCTCGCTGCGGCGCGACAGGCCGAGTTGAAAGACGGCTTCGCCCGCTGGAGTGAGGGTAAAGCTCTTGCCCTGGCGCGCGATCAGGCTCTGCCCGACTTGGCGTTCGAGCTTCCTGAGATGCTGGCTGACGCCTGGTTGGGTCATGTTCAGACGCGCTGCGGCTTGGGTGAAGTGTCCCGTTTCGCAAAGCGTCGTGAAGGTTTCGAGCCAGCTGGCGTTGAGCATTTGATATAACAATACATTTGGGAAAGTATCTTCAATGATAATTTCACAAAAAGGCACCCGCCGTCCATATCCGGGTCAACGCAACACGCATGGAGATCGAAATGACCCAAACACCCCGCACCTTTTCCCATATCGGCCTGTCCGTTCCAGACCTTGAAGCGGCCGTGAAATTCTACTCCGACGTGCTCGGTTTCTACGTCGTGATGGCACCCTCCGAGGCGGTTGAGGACGACAGCGCCATCGGCGTGATGTGCACGGACGTGTTCGGTCCTGGCTGGGGCTCGCTCCGGATCGCGCATCTGTCGACAGCCGACGGCATCGGGATCGAGGTCTTCGAGTTCCCCGGCAATTACGCGCCCGAGGACGAGCTTGAGTACAAGCGCCATGGAACCTTTCATTTTGCGGTGCAGGACCCGGATGTCGAAGGTCTGGCCCAACGTATCGTGGATGCGGGCGGGCGCCAGCGGATGCCTGTGCGTGAGTATTTCCCCGGCTCGAAACCTTACCGGATGGTCTACGTGGAAGACCCGTTCGGCATCGTCTTCGAGCTTTACAGCCACAGCTATGAGCTCACCTATTCCGCGGGCGCCTACGAATAACTGCGGACTCCGGCCCCGTGTGTCACGGGGCCGGAGTCGTCCGGTTGTTCGATTTTTTGGGCCGCGCGGAAAGTCCTGCCCAAACGGCGCTCGATAACGGATCCTGAGAACTCGAACCGAGCGGATTGCGCAGGTCGGTCCCTGCCGCTCTAAAGCGCCACGATGTGGTTGTCCCAGGCGCAATCGATACGGGAAAGCGGTGCGGGGCCTGAAGCATCGATGGAAAGCAGCCCGCCCAGCCCGTCGCTGGCGAGGTATCCCCTTCCCATGGGCGCGAGCCCGCACACATCCGACCGCGACAGCGCCCCGAGGAATGCACCCTCTGCCGAGAACCGATGCACACGGCCACCGCGCGGTGAGGTGATCGCGATCTCGCTGCCTTTGCCGTTGAACGCGACACTGCCTGCATATCCATGCATCGCGAGCTCGTCGGCGAGCGGCGCTTGCGCCAGGACAGGAGCAGCGCCTGTCCGGTGCAACCCGAGAAGCGGCGTTGCGCTGCCGGGCGCACCTTCCCACTGTATCGCGAAACCAACGAGGCCGTCGGGCCGTACCGCGATATGTCGGATGGAATTCTGGTGCAGTTCCGACTCCAGTTCGACCTGGTCCTGAACCTGTCCCGACAACGTCAGATAAGTCAGGTTCGGTCGCATCGAACCCAGGTTCAGCTTGCGCCGGTCGGTCGGGTCGGTGGCGATGCCGCCATTGGCGACGACCAGCGTCTCGCCATCCGGCATCAGACGCAAATCATGCGGACCGACCCCGCCGCTCGGGAAGGCATCGTAGCGGGCATACCCGGCGCTCGCGTCCCAGACGCCGATCACACCGTCGCTCGTGTCGCTGCGCTGTTCGCTGGTGAAAAGGGTCGAACCGTCCGCGGAAAAGAAACCATGGCCGTTGAAGTGATGGCCCTCGGGTGGGACCAGCCGGTGCCTCACCATGCCTTCCGCGCAATCCAAGACGAGGGCGAAAGTGCCGGGACGTCGCGCGAAGGCCACCGCTTCTGCGCGCGATGGATGGCCCGCCCCGGCATGACCCCGTGCAGGCAGAGGCACCCGGAAGGTGGAAGCGCCCCGCCTGTCGAGCCCGTAAAGCGCGAAGCTGCCATCCGGATCCCGCGCTGCCGCCAAAAAGGACGGGTTGCCGACATCGGCCCAGCCGAGACGCGGCACGGCACCGGCTGCAAGAAGGGATGCGAGAAAGCTACGGCGATGGATCATGATCTTAATCTCCGTCCTGCGCATTGAAGCCGGGCGCTATGCCCAGATCTGCGCCGATTTCAGTCTGGATCGCTTCGTGCAGGGACCGCACCCGCTGTTGCAGCACTTCGACATGCAGCCGGGCCTGCGGGTCGGTGACATCCTTAAAGGCCGCGTCGCCGATCCGGGCGGCGGCCTCGTTGACCGCCTGCAGCGCGGCGTCGATCGCAGGCAGGTCCCTTTCCGAAAGCGCGGTTGCGAGGCCATGGGCGGCTTGGGCGGCGAGCATTACGTTGCGCAGGCTCCGGTCCGAGCGGCGCGCCTCGGCGCGGGCCGGACGCGGGCGGTCGAACGTGCCAAGCGGCGCGCCAAGCCGTTGGTTTGCCGTGAATTCCAGCGAAGACAGGATCTGCGTGTAGATCGCGCGCACCGCCTCTTCCTGCGTCAGATAGGTGGCATTGTCCGCCGCACCCGCTGTGCGGAGCGTGTCCGCATAGGTCGTGTCCCAGTCACTGCTGAGGTCTTCCGCCTGTCCATGAAGATCGGCCGCGACGCTGGCGACAAGCTGGCAGGCATAGCTGCCCCGCGCATAGTCGGCGAATTCCGGATCGAAGATCAGCATCTCCAACGCGAAAAGCCCGCGCGCTGCGATGGAGACCTCGGCGTAGCCGTCCACGTCTCCGGCGATGGGGTCTTTCTCGGCCATGAAGCGCCGGAGCGTCCGGGGCGTGAAGCCGCGTGTATCGGGCCAGAAGGCGATGGAGAGCGCGCCGGTTTCCGACGGCCCGAGCCGGATGTCGGCCACAGGCATCCACGCATCGAAGGCGGAGTGGAAGGCGGGCTGCAATGCCTCTGCGCGGCAATCGTTCCGCGCCGCTTGCATCAGATCCTCTGTCGCCTCGGCAAATTCGGCATATCCCGGCAGGATGTGATCGCTCAACGCCTCGTCCACGCCCGCCAGCGCGGGGGTCGCAAGGCCGACACTCAGAAAGGCAGCGGAAATCAGTCTCATAAACTCTCCAGAAAACGGATGAGGGCGGCGCGGTCTTCGGGCGGCATTCGGGCCACGCGGTCGCGCGCGTCTTGCGCCTCGCCGCCATGCCAAAGCACCGCCTCGAGCAGCGACCGCGCGCGCCCGTCATGCAGAAAGAAGCTGTGGCCCGACACCGTCTCGGTCAGGCCGATGCCCCAAAGCGGCGCGGTGCGCCATTCCCGCCTGTCCGCGCGGCCCTCGGGGCGGTTGTCGGCAAGGCCCGGCCCCATATCGTGCAGCAGCATGTCGGAATAGGGCCAGATCAGCTGGAAGCTCGCCGGGTTTTCCCCTTCAAGTTTGTGCGTCACGTAATTGGGCCGGTGGCAGGCGGCGCAGCCGGTGTCAAAAAAGACTTTGCGCCCGCGCAGGACCTGTTGATCGTCGAGGTTGCGCCGCGCAGGCACTGCCAGCGTCTGGCTGTAGAAAGTCACGAGGTCCAGGCCGACCTGGTCGATCTCCAAGCCGCCCTGTTCCGCATCCCCGCCATGCAGCGCCGCGGTGCAATCGGTCTGCGCATCGGTGCATTCCCCGGAACCCGCGTTATGGATCGGGTTCGAGATGCCGATATCCCCCGCAAAGGCGCTCGCGGTCTGCTCAAGCACGGTCGGGCTGCCGGCCTTGTGGCCGAACCGGCCAAGCATCGGTTGATCGTGAACGTCTGACCACACGATCTGCGGATTGCCGGAAATCCCGTCGCCATCGGTGTCGTCGGGATCAGCCCACGCAAGGATATCATCGGTGGGGATTGCCTCCAGAAGACCCATTCCGATCATCTGCGGCGCCACGCGCGGGCTCAGCATCGCCTCGGGGTGAAGCGGGCCGTAGCCCAGGTCGGCTGCGGTGTAGGAGGGCTGGCGCAGATGCGCGACCTCGCCGCCGGACAGCGACACCTCCACATCGGTGTAGTCGATTTGAAGCCGGTATTCCGGGGCGTGGCCGGGCAGGCTGAAATCCTGCATCTGCGTGCCATAGGTCGGCTCGGGCCGCGTGGGATGGGTGCCTGCGATGTAGTGTTCGACCTCCTCGGCATTCGGCGCGGGGATGGATACGCGCAGGAACATCGATACGGCGCTGTCCCCCGGACCCTCAGGCGGATGACCGCGTCCGTCCTTCAGGTGGCAGCGCTGGCAGGAGCGCGCGTTGTAAAGCGGCCCCAACCCGTCCGAGGCAAGGGTGGAGGCCGGCGCGGAGACCCAGATACGCCGGAACATTCCGTTGCCGACGCGGAAATCCAGCTCCTGTTCGAAGGTCAGATTGTCGGCGGGCTGCGAAAACGCATCTGCGGTCGATCGCGCGCGCACGGTCTGGGCACCGCCTGCGTTCTCCTCGAAGGGCCAGGGTGCAGAGAAATCTCGGGGCAGGGCGGTGACGGCTTTGACGCGCTCTTGCTCTGCCTCGGTACGAGGGATCACGTCGAGATGGACGTCCCGCAGCGCGCGCCACGGTTCCGCCGGCTTGCCTTCCGTTTGGCCAGTGCTCGGGACTGCAACAGCCGCCGCAAGCGGCAACCACAAAAGTGCATGCTTGTTCATAACCGTCACCGGTTGGTCGCCATCGGGGGAGGCGCGCCAAAGCCCGCCTCCCGCAGCGCGTTACTGGAATACGGCGGACGGATTATCGAGGCTGTCGGAGCCCTCGATCGCGATCCCGCCAAGATCGAGGGCGGTCACCACACGCTCGATGGAGCGGGTCTGATTGATCAGCCCGTCGACGCCGCCCATGATGAGGGCTTCGCCGCCTTCATTGCCGCGCTCGAGCATCTGGTCATAGGCAAAGCCCGCCTCTGCCGCGGTCTTGATCCGGCCAAGGGCCAGCACCGCCTCTGCCAGACGCACTTTCATTTCCATGTCGAGGTCGGGATGCGATGCGGCGACGAGGTCCGAGACAGACGGACCGCTGACCATCGTGCCATCGGTGCGGGTATAGCTGCCGAGATAGACGGATCGGATGCCCACGCCGTTGTAATAATGGTCGTTATGGGTGTTGTCGGCGAAGCAGGAATGCTCTTCCTCGGGATCGTTCAGCATCAGGCCGAGCCGCATCCGTTCGCCTGCGGTCTCGCCGTAGGACAGGCTGCCCATACCGGTGAGGATCGCCGTAAGCCCTGCTTCTTCATCCGCCATCAGGTTGGCCCGCGCCGCGCCGTCATCGGCCCATTGCGCGGTGATCCATTCGAGATCCGAGATCAGCAGATCGGTCGCGGCTTCCAGATACTGCGCACGACGGTCGCAATTGCCGTTCGTGCATTCCGCGCCCTGCGCGTAATCCGTCCAGGGGCGGTTGCCCGCGCCGTCGCCATGCCCGTTCAGATCCTGCCCCCAAAGCAGGAACTCGATGGCATGGTAGCCCGTTGCCACGTTCGCTTCGATCCCGTCCACTTCGTGCAGGGTATTTTCCAGAAGATCCGGCGTGATCTGGCGCGCGTCGATCTCTTCTCCCGACAGGGTGAAGGTCGGGTTGGCGATCACGTTCAGCGCGGCCAACTGGTTCTCGTCGGAGGGTCCGCCATAGGCGCCATCGACATAGTCGATGAGCCCTTCGTCAAGCGGCCAGGCATTCACCTTGCCCTCCCAATCGTCGACGATCGGGTTCCCGAAGCGAAAGACTTCCGTTTGCTGATAGGGAACGCGCGCTTCGAGCCACGCGGCACGGGCGGCCTGCATCGTCTCGGCGGACGGTGCGTCGATCAGCGCCGTGATCGCCTGATCGAGATCGCGCGCCGCTGCGAGGCTGTCCTCGTAATTTGCCTCGGCGATATCGGAGTAGGTCTTGAGCACTTCGGAGGCCGTCTGGGCCTGAGCCGCGCCGGTCATGCACAATCCGATTGCGGTTGTCGCTGTAAGAAAACGGGTCATTGGGGTTCCTTTCTGAGTGAACTATTCGGGAATTCGCGCGCCGGCCCTCATGGCCTAGCGCCCCTTGATCTGGATCGAGAAGCTGCGCCGGGCGCCCGAGGGCGGTTCCGGAAACCGGCCGACACCACGCACCAGCCGCAACGCCGCCTGATCCAGCGCGGCCGAGCCTGAACTTCGCGCCAGCGACACGGAGGAGAGCGCTCCGTTCGCGGCGATCGAAAAGGCGACGACAGCCGTTCCGCGCGCGGTCACACGGGGCTTTCCGGCTCGCGACAGTTTGCCCATCACGAGGCCCGGATAGTTGCTCGCAGCGGCATTGCCTGCCGCTTTTTGGCGTCCGCCCGCGCCGCTTTGCATCGCAACCGCCGCGCGCTGACCATTGGCTTCACCTGCCTGCGCGTTGCGATCGGAATTGCCCGGTGCCGGTTTTGCGCGGGTGTCGGGCTGGGTCTTCGGCTGTGGTTCGGCCTTGGCCATCTGGGGCGGTTTATGCTCGGCCTCGAATTCGGCGCTGCGGGGCTTGGGCCGCGCCGACCGCGTGACAGCAGCACTTTCCGGTATTTCCGCCGCGACCCGCTCCGAAACCTGCGGGGATTGAAGAACCTGCGTAGCACTCGCGGTGGGAACTGCAGACACGTCTGATGGATGTTCCTTTGCGCGCGAGATGGCGACCGCTTGGGCCCGCTCGGCAGTCGTTTCAGAGGGCACGGCTATGGCCTCAACCGGTGACACTGTTCCAGCCGGGGCACGTTCCGGGGCTGTTGTGGCCGCCTCGGGCTGCAATGGCTCCGCGCGCTCGGCCTCCAGCCTGTCAGGTGTCTCCGGGGCTACGTTCTCCGGTGCCTCCGCGGTGACGGAACTGAGCGTGCCGACGGCCATATCCGCGAAGGCATTGCCCAACCGAACCTCCGTACCGCCGTCTGCGCCTTCCACTTCCGTCGCCTCGACCGAGACGAGCGCTGCGGCGAGGGCCGCATGCACGACAAGCGCGACCGACAGAGCCGCGAGCTTCGCGGGACCGGCGCCGCGCATCATTCCAACCCCCGTTCGGTCACGATGAAGACGCGTTCCGCCCCGGCATTGCGCAGCGCCCGGCTTTGGGTGACGAGGTCCGCTGCCGACAGCGCACGGTCGGGCACGATACGCACATGCGCGCGGGACTCCTCGGGACGTCCCGCGACGAAATCCGTGACCGAGGTGACCGCGACGCCCCGGTGCGTCATCCGCCCGTCGGCATGCAGAACCAGCGCATCCGCAGGCGCACTGCCTTCAAGTTCGGCGGTTTTGACCAGCCGCAATTCCTTCTCGAGCGGCGGCGCCAAAGTGCCCGCCACGAGGAAGAAGATCAGCATCAGGAAGACAATGTTGATCAACGCGATGGTCGGCTCGCGTTCCGTGCGAATGCGCTGCCGTCTCATAACGACTCCAATACGGTGACGGAGACGCGCGGGATGGACCGCAAGGCGACAAGCAGGTCGGTCAGGCGTTGCGCCGTGACATCCGCGTTGGCCGCTAAGAGCACACCAAGTGCTGTATCGCTGCTGCGCTGCGCCTCAAGGGCATCGGCAAGGTCCGTGAATGTCGTGCCGGTCCCGTTCACGCGCAACGCGTCGGGCCCGAGCGACAGGAACACGGGGCGTTCTGTCGAGGCAGCAGTGCCGCCGCCAGCCGAGGCGAATTCGACCTCGGCAAAGCGGGTAAAGGTGGAGGACAGCATGAAGAACAGGAGCAGCAGGAAGATGACGTCGATCAGGGACGTCATGGACAATCTGCGCCGCCGCCGCAGGCTACGCATGAGCTGGCACGCCTTCTGGCGCAAGTGTGGTGCCGCGATTTTCCGGTGCCAGCACCGTGCGCACCGCTTTCTGGGCCAGGACGCGGTCTGCATCCATCCGCGCTTCGAGCCAGCTCAGGACTACAGAGGTCGGCATGGCGACGGCAAGGCCCACAGCCGTGGTCAGAAGGGCCACCCAGATGCCACCGGCAAGGATCGACGGATCGACCTGGCTGCCCGCCTCCTGAAGCGCCTGAAACGCCGAGATCATGCCGAGCACCGTTCCGAAGAGACCCAGCAGCGGCGCGAGCTGCGCGACCGAGTCGAGAAGCCGGAAACCGCTTTCCAGCCGGGCGAACCGCGCTTCGGCCTCCGCCTCCAGCCGGGCGGCATCCGACTGCCCATCCAATGCCATGGCGATGACCGGGGCAAGATAAGTATGAGAATGATCAAGGTGAGTGCGCGCCGCCGTCCGGTCACCTGCATCCCAGGCGGCGATGGCATCGCCGAGCGCCTTGTGCCGTCCAACACCGGCCGCGGCGAATTGCCAGAGCTTGTAGAGCACGACGGCCAGCACGACCACGGAGATCGCACAAAGCAGCAGAACCACCGGTCCGCCGAGTTCTGCGATGCGCTGAAGACTGTCCCGGAATTGCGCGATCATCCCAGCACCTCGATATCGGTGCGGCTGCTCAGGTCGAGGTCTGTGCCGCAGGCGCTGTCCGGCACATCCGGTCCCGCGCAGGTTTCCGTGCCGTTGATGAGCAGACGACTTAAGGACGCGCAGGCAAGGCCGGGCACAACGAATTGCCGGACGCGGGGGCGGGCGGAGGGCAGGGCGCCGAAATCGAAGAGGGTCAGCCTGTCGACCCGTCCCTCTCTATCAAAGAGGACCGCTTCGTAGACGGCTTGGCCGATGTCGAATGCGTGCCCATTCTGAACGAGAAAACTGATCCGACAGGAGTCTTCGACCGCCTCCACGGCATTCAGCTCGATGGACACATGTGCGCCGCGCAGATCCTCTGCGCTTGCGGGGCTCTGGGACAGACACAGTGCCAGGCACAGGCCTGCATGTTTCGGATTGAGATAGGACATTTCTCCAGCCTTTGATCGCCCGTGGGGTCATCTGGCTGGGGATTGCACCCTCGCTGGATGGCGTTTCATTACCATCCAGCAGGCGCGGCTTCAATACCTGATTAAAACGCTATGTCTTTGCCCTGCGCGTCTGGAGAAGGGCGCAGGTCTCACCGTCAGGCCAAGTGAGCCCGCAGCATCCACGCGAACTTTTCGTGCGTCTGACCGCGCGCGATGCAGAGATCCTCGGTCAGGGTGTCGCCATGGCTCGCGGCAAGTTCTCCGGCGCCCGCGATGGTCTCGGCCAGCGTTTCCTGCGCTTCCTTCATCAGGCGGATCATTTCTTCCGCGGTCGGCGCGCCCTCGACTTCCGCGACCTTCGACCGCTTCAGCATACCGGCCAGATTGCCTTCGGCATGGGCTTCGATCGCCTTGATCCGCTCGGCCAGGTCGTCTTGGCCGATGAAGTGGTCTTCGTAGATCTTCTGGAACAGATCATGCAGCGGCCCGAAGGCCATGCCCGTCACATTCCAATGGAAATTCTGCGCGAGCATCGTCGTCACGACAGTCTCGGCAAGGCATTGGTTCAGGGCTTCGGCAATCTGCGCCGAAGCATCGGTCGAAAGGGTTTGGGCGGTCTGGGTCACGGGTGCCTCCTGCAACATGGAACGAAGTCGTGCTGGCTGGCTTAAGGCTGGCTCGCTGGGAAAAGCTAGGCTGCAACCCGGGCCCAGACAAGTCTTTTTAGAACGATTCTAATTCTTAGAAAAACTGTCGGTCACATTCTGCAGAAGGAAGACGAGGTTCCGACGCGCATGTTTTGGCACCCGTGAATTCAACAGGAATGCGAGGCTGGGCGCGTCCGCGACCTTGAGACTGCGGGCGAGGGCCATGAGCCACTTCTCGTCGAAGGAGGTTTCCGGCTCCCCGACACGGAAGAGAACTGGGCGACGGCCCAAGGCCTGTGACAGACAGCGCACCAGCACTTCGGAGGCGGCGTAGCGGGCAACTTCGCGGTTGTCGGACAGAGCCGCGCACGCGCCGAACAGATCGATATAGCCCTTGCAGCGATTTGTGCGGGCCACGTCACGCAGATGCTCGAGCAGGGGACGTTCGTGAAATACGTCATCCGGTGCGGGCGTGCTGTCGACGGGAACGCGGCGAGCGGCTGCAGTCATTGGGTCCTGGTCCTTGTTTGTGGTTTCGGGGTTCGCAATGCCGGTCAGGCCGCCTTGCCGCCGTCCAACACCGTGAGCTTCACCTTCTTCTTTTGGCACCGCTTTTCATACGCCTGTTCCCAGTGCTTGTAGCGGCCCATGACGGTTTGCTGGGCGACGACAAGCTCGACGAAGGCTTCGCGTTGCTTGTCCTTTTTCAGCGCCTTGAAGGTGGATTTCTGGGCTTTGGTCATGGAGCAACCGATGCAATGACCTTCGCGCTTGAACTTGCAGACGCTGATGCAGGGGCTGGGGACCTTGGGCATGATGACCTCGCTGGAATTTCGGGCCGCTCCAAGGGTCCGGCCCGATCTGGCTTGGATGGGGATTTCAGTGCAGGATCCGCTCTTCGGACCCGGTTCTCTCAGGACGCTGGATGGGTGTTCGTTTGGAGATGCGCTGCATCGCCTGGCCGACCGGCGCGGCCATCAGTGCGACCGGTTCCGCATGCCGCGCCGGGACAATGAGGCTGGCAATCATTGCGGCCTCGGGCAGGTCGCCGCGTGCAGCTTCGCGCACGAGTGTCTGCAGGATCGCCTCGTCTGATCCAATGCACATACAGGCAAGCCCGTGCCGCACGAGCGGCCTGCGGGCATAGGTGTAAAGGCTCGCCAGCAACGTCTCGAAGCGGTGTATCTCGGCCCGGCCCGCGTCACCTCCGAAGCAGCGCGCGAAGCTGTTCCACACCTCGGCTTTGCCCTCCGGGCCTTCCATCCACAACCGTATGGACATGATCAGTTCGGCTTCCCAGGGTGCGACGTCTGTCAGTTGACCGACCGCGCTGGCGCCCGCGGTATGAGCAGCGCCGGTCATTTGGTCAGGATCAGCTTGCCCGCGCGGGTGATGCGCAGGGTGTAGGTTTGCCCGTCGAGGACGATATCCGCCTTGATCCCGTTGCGGATCAAATCGCGGGCGTCATAGGTCGCGGTATCGTCGGCGCGGTCGATGGCATTCGGGTTCGGCAGGGTATGCATGATGCTCATCGCGCCTCTCCCGCGACCCGTGCGCGGTCGCGTTGAAAGTCGATCAGGTATTCCAGCGCGAACCCGTCGATGTCGCTGGCTTCACTGCCCGATTGCACGATTTCTCGCCACGTATTGCTGGTCCTTGCGGGAGTTACGGCGTTTGCCCTTGGCTCGGTTGTCTTCACGACTGCTTCCTTTCCTTTGACATCCGGGCTGCCGTTGGCGGTGGCTGGGACGCGCATAGCGTGATGCGGCTTATTTCCGACAATTCGAGTCGGGTATATCCCTTACTAGGCTAATCCGATTTTTTTTGTCAAGAATTGCCGCGAAGACATTCAGCCCCGAAGGAAAGCGTTCAGGTGGCGTCTGTCTGCTCGAGAAAGCGCAGCCGATTTCCGAAGGGATCAATCACGACCATCTCCACGCCCCAGGGAAGCGTTTCCGGTTGCGGGTTCATGTTGGGGTAGGGCGGAAGGCTCTGATGCCACTCCGCCAATCCCTCAACGTAAACCATCGCGGTCGAGCCCGGGGTGGCATCGCCATGATGTTCGCTCAGATGCAGGTGAAACGTGCCGAGCCTCAGAAACGCGTAAAGCGGAGCACCGGGATGAAACCGGTGCTCCCCCGTCCATTCGAAGCCAAGCCAATCCACGTAGAACCCGCGCGCCTTGGTCTCGTCGAAACTGCGAAAGACCGGGGCGGTTCGGATGACCTTGGGCGTCATGCGGTCTGCAGCGCGTCGATATGCTGGATCGCGGTGAAGCCTTCGAATTGCGGCACGCCCTCGTGCAGCTTGCGGCTTTGGCCCGCGCGCGCATGCGAGGCGCGGAATTCTTCGCTGGTGGTCCAGGCGCGGAAATGCGCTTCGGATTGCCAGACGGTGTGGGAGGCGTAGAGGATACGGCCCTCGGCCTCGGGGCCTTTGAGCATGTGGAACGACACGAACCCGTCCATGTCCTGAAGGCGACTTTCCCGCGACAGCCAAAGCTCCTCGAACTCGGCGGCGTTCTCAAGCGGCACGGTGAAGCGGTTCATTGCAAGATACATGGTTTCTCCTCAACTGGGTGTCAGGGTTGCATGGGGATCGTCCCGCTCGACCGATGGTACTATGGCGACGTCCTCGGGTGTTTGGAAGGTCGCCGAATACGGCGATCTCCGTGGCAGGATGTATCATGGCCGACAGGGAAGGGACGAAGGACAGGGCTGTGAGGCGCATGGGGTTCGTCTCAGGCAGAGGCCGCGTGGGGCAGAATGTAAGGGATACCCTCCGGCGGTGGCGCGGACACCCTGAGGGCACAGCCATAGGCGCGCGACAGGATGGCGTCGGTCAGAACCTCGCGCGGTGGACCGAAGGCCAGACGCTGCCCTTCGGACAGGACCGCGACACGGTCGGCAAAGAGAGCGGTCAGGTTCAGGTCATGCATGACCGCGATCACGCCACCGCCCGCGCGCGCGAAATCCCGTGCGATCTCCATCACCTGCAACTGGTGCGCGATATCGAGGCTTGAGACAGGCTCGTCCAGCAAGAGCCAGCGCGGCTGACCATCCTCCACAGGGGCCCAGACCTGCGCGAGAACCCGGGCCAGCATCACGCGCTGCGCCTCACCTCCGGACAATTCCTGGAACGTCCTCTGTGCGTAATGCGCAAGACCCACGCGCCTCAGCGCTTGCATCGGCACCTCGGGGCGGTCCCCGGCCGTGCCTGCTTGCAACCCCAGTTTGACCACCTCGATGACGGTAAAGGGGAAGGCCAGACGGGAGGCCTGGGGCAACACGGCACGCTCTGCGGCCAACTCCCATGGCTTGAGCGTGCTTACATCGCGGCCATTCAGGCTGACATGGCCCTTAAAGGGCAGCGATGCGGTGATCGCCCCCAGCAAGGTGGATTTGCCGGACCCGTTGGGGCCTACGATGGCGGTGACTTCGCCTGGTCTAGCCGTCAGGCTGACACCGCGCAGCGTCTCGAGCTTGCCGTAGGAGACGCGGATATCCTTGGCGATCAGGCTCATAGCTCCACCATTCCGCGGCGTTTGAGGAGGATCCACAGGAAGACCGGCGCGCCCAACACCGCCGTCACGATCCCGATGGGCAATTCCGCAGGTGCTATGACCACGCGGGCGATGACATCCGCCAGGATCAGGAGCGTCGCCCCCAGAAGTGCGGAGTTCAGCAGCAGCGTGCGGTGGTCGGGGCCAGAGGCGAGCCGCAACAGATGCGGCACCACGATGCCGATGAACCCGATCCCGCCGGAGACGGCGACAGCCGCGCCCGTGGCCCCCGCAACAGCAAGGATCGCGATATTCTTCATACGCTGCACATCGATACCGATATGGGCAGCCGTCGCCTCGCCAAGCGCCAGTCCGTTCAAGCCGCGGCCGAGCATCAGGGCCGCGCCGATGGACAGCAGGATCAAAGGCCCGGCGGACAAGACCTTGGCCCAGCTCGCCCCCGCGAGCGATCCCAACCCCCAGAAGGTCAGGTCGCGCAATTGCCGGTCATCCGCGATATAGACCAGGATGCCCGACAGCGCCCCGGCCAGCGCGCCAAGCGCGATACCCGCCAGAAGCATCGTGGCCACGGAGGTGCGGCCATGCCGGGTCGAGACGCGGTAGAGCAGGATGGTCGACCCCCAACCACCCAGAAACGCCGCGACAGGCACCATCTGGTTGCCGACAAGATCGATCATCCAGATGGGCAACACAGCGCCCAGCACGATGGCGAGGATCGCGCCGAGGCCCGCACCCGCGCCCACGCCGACGATGCCCGGATCGGCCAGCGGATTGCGAAAGAGCCCCTGCATGGCAGCGCCCGACACCGCAAGTGCCGCGCCGACCAACACGCCCATCGCCAGCCGGGGCAGGCGGATGTCGAACAGCACCACGCGCTCCATCTGGCTCAGCGCTTGGCCTTGCGCGATTTTCCCCAGCATCGCCGACAGGGTCACGTCCGTGGCGCCCACCTGAAGGCTGGCGATGCAGGCCAGCAGAAGCGCGCCCGCCAGCCCCCAATGCAACGCGCGGGCCTGAGAGAGCCGGTCGCGCGGGGCGACCTCGATTTCCGTGATGGCGGTCATCGGTCAGGTGCCTTCCGCGTAAAGCGCGTCGTTCAGTGCGCGCACCGCCTCGGCCGTGCGCGGCCCGAAGCCCAGCATCAGCAGCCCGTCCATGCGCAGGACCGAACGGGTTTGCGCGGCAGGTGTCAGGCGGATCGCGGGCATGTCGAAGAGGTCTTCATCCGCCACACCATGATCGCCACCGCGATCCATCATCAGGATCACATCCGGCGCGGCGAGGCCCACGGCCTCGTCGGTGATCTGCTTGTAGCCCTCATATTCGGTGACGGCATTCACGCCACTGGCCATGCGGATCAGCGCGTCGGCCGCGGTCCCGGTACCAGAGGCGGTGATCTTGCCGCCCTGCGTGGACAGCACGAACAGGACGCGCCTCTTGTCGGCCTCTGGCCGCTCGGCGTCGCGCAGCGCGGAAGCCAGCGCGGTTTCGACCTCGGCGGCGAGCCCGTCGGCCCGATCCGGAACACCAAGCGCATCGCCCACGATCTCGATCTTGCGCAGGATGCCGTCCGGCGTGAGCGCATCCGGCACCTCGACGAAGGACACATCCGCCGCGCGGATCACCTCCAGCGCTTCGGGCGGGCCCGCGCCTTCCTCGGACAGGATCAGCGAGGGGCCGACCGACAGCACCCCTTCGGGCGACAGCGCCCGCATGTAGCCCACATCCGGCAGCTTGGTCACCTCGGGCGGATAGCTCGAAGTGGTGTCCCGCGCCTTCAGTCGGTGCTCTTGGCCGAGGGCGGCAACGATCTCCGTTACCGACCCGCCGATGGAGAGCACATCGGCACGGAGGTTGGACCCCTCCGTCGGCTCCTGCGCGCTGACTGTCATGGCAATGAACGCACCGAACATGGCGGTCAAAAGGGCCGCATAGGCGCCTTTGCTACTGTTGCAGGACGTCATGCCGGGACCTCCTCGAGCGTCGGCAGCGCCTCGACGATCCGGCGCCACTCGGGCCGCGAGTCGCGCCCCTCCTTGCCGACACCGAACACCTGGAAGATCAGCCAGCCTTCCGCGTCGAAGGCTTCGACGGACAGGGCAGGGCCCCGTTGCGTGGGTTTTTCCACGGCCCAGATCTCGGCCACCTTGTCGCGCCGCAGATGCAGGTTGAACCCCGGGTCCATTACGTTCTGCCATGGCCCCATGGGCTTGAGCGTCTGGATCGGGCCGGTGTGGATCTGGATACATCCGCGATTGCCCACAAAAAGCATCACCTCGATCCCGGCATCCCGCACGGCGTGCAGCATTGCATCGGCAGCACTTGGCGCAAGCGGACGCACCCAGGGCGCACCCGCGATGCGGTAGGCCCCGAGGCGGTTCATCTTGAGCTTGGAACACAGCCGCAGGAACTGGTGCGTGTCGGTCAGCTTCGCCCATTCTTCCCGCAGGGTGTCCGCTTTGTCGGGCCGGGACTTGGGGCCTTCGACGGGCACACGCGCCTCGACGCGCTGCGTGTCGGCCTGATCCGCGACTGCCAATTCAGCGACGATATCGGCCCATGCGTCGTGGTTCGACGCCTCGCGCAGGTGGATCTTGTGCACCGCATCGCCCGCCGCATCGAAGATCTGCAACGACCGGCGCGGGCCATGCTCGGAGCTGGTCTCGACCGCGAAGGCATGGGCCCAATGGACGGGGAAGATCCGCAAATCGATATCCTCGGCCAGCGTCATCGCAGCGTGTTCGCCGGGATGATACGCTCCGTATTCGCCGACCTTTTCATGCACGCAGGCCCCGACGCGGGTCAGCGCCATCACCTCGCCCAGCCGTTCGGCAGCGGGAATGATCCGGTCCGGATGGGCATCTATCCGGGTTGTGCCATGGCCGATGCTCGCGGCCACCAGCGCGGCCTCGGAGATGCCCATGGCATCCGCGGCATCCCGGGCGCGCAGTTTCGGGTTCTCCGCCTGAAAGTCGCGGATATCGGAAGGATTGACAGCGGCTGGCTGTGTCATGGGCGTCCTCGGAGGTTGATCTTGGTCCGATGGCTGCGCCCGGAGGGAAGCGGTGCGTGGCTCTCTCAAATTACTTGACTGTTTTAGTCTGATACGATTAGTGCTGCAACCCGTCGCGGTGACGTTCATCGCATAATCATGAAATTTGCCGCGCCAGCCTTCGCAAGCTTCGGCCTGAAACGAACGAAGGATGGCGTAATGGTCATTTCAAAGTTGCGCGGCACGACCGCGCTTTTCTGCTTGTCTCTGGCTGTGCCTGCCATGGCGCAAGATCAATCGCTGGTGATGCCCGTCGCGGCAGAGGAGGGCGATCCCGGCTTCCTGGGCACGCTGGTCCTCACGGGTGGCAAACGCGATCTCAGCTACGGCACCGCGCTCTCGCGCACAGTGGTCGGCGAGGAAGAGATCAAGGACCGGCAAGCCAGCACCGTGGCGCAATTGATCGACTCCGTGCCGGGCGTCACGCTGGTCAATGGCACGACGCCGCAAGGCTCCGGCATCAATATCCGCGGTTTCGGGGCGAACACGACCTACGGGTCTGATCAAAAGATCGCCGTGCAGATCGACGGCGCTTCGGTCGGGTCGGAGGAACTTTATCGCATCGGCACCCAGCTTTTCACCGATCCGCTGCTTTACCGCGAGGTCGAGGTGCTGCGCGGCACGATCGGCAGCTTTGCCTATGGCTCGGGCATTGTCGGCGGTGTCGTGAAGCTCGAGACGAAAGACGCCTCCGATTTCACGGGCGGTGTGCCGGGCTTCGGCGGCTCCCAGACCTTCGAATTGAGCTCGAACGGAGATGGCGCGGTCAGCTCGACCAACCTCGCGTGGATGCCGACCGAAGGCGCGGAATTCCTGCTCAACTACTCCCTGCGCGATCAGGACGACCTGACCGCAGGCGATGGATCGACCATCAACAACAGCGCCTTCCGAACACCGTCCTATCTTGCGAAGGGGAAATTCACATTTGGGCAGGACGACGCGCATTCGCTGACATTCAGTCATTCGAGCACGATCGCAGATGACAAGGACGTGCCTTACGACCAGTTCGACACGACCGGCGGCTCCTTCGGCAATGTCGACCGACTGACCGAGACGACCCAGACCGTTCTGGAATACCGTTTCAACCCGTTGAGCGATCTCGTCGATCTGCGTGCCAACCTGTCCTATGCCGATCAGAAAATCGAATACGATTACGTCTCGGGCTCCTCGCCGCTGGAGGGCACGCCGAGTTTCCCGTTCCTCGTTGGCACCGTGAATGCCGACCAGCGCTACGAGACAACCAAGCTCACGTTGACCAACCGCGCCTTGTTCGACACAGGTTCCGTGTCGCATGACATGCTCGCGGGCGTTGAAGCGCAGCGCCGCGTTCGGGCCGATAACTCGGGGGCCAGCGCACCGGGCGGCACAAACGATCGCTTCGCGCTGTTCGTCGTTGACGAGATGTCCATCGGGCAATTCACGGTCACGCCGGCCCTGCGCTACGAGACCTCCCGAATCGAAAGCGAGAATGACCTCGCCGGTGTGCCCGACACCTATGACAAGGACGCGCTGATGGGCGGTCTGGCCTTGGCCTATGAATTCGGAAACGGCGTGTCGGTCTTCGGCTCTGCGGCCTATACCGAAGGCCTTCCGATCATCGACGATCTGGGCACGAGCGCCACCGCGCAAGACCGGATCGACATGTCCGAGAAGTCCGAAACCTACGAGCTTGGCGCGGCCTATACAGGTGCCGATATCTTCGCCGCGGGCGACACCTTCACCATTCGCGGAAACCTCTACCAGACAGAGCTTTGGGACATCACCAGCTACACGGTCGCCGGGTCGACATCGACAGACTTGGAGAGCGTGACGTCGCGCGGCTTCGAGCTTGAGGCCTCCTACGGCACGGCAAGTGGCTATTACGCGGATTTCGCCGGGCATCTCGGGGAAGGCACCGAGTTCAATCCCGATGGCAGTGAGACGACCTGGCGCAACAGCCCGGCGGATCGTGCGCAGCTGACACTCGGCAAGAAGTGGGATGACCGGCTCGATCTCAGCTGGGAGATCGTCCACGCCGCGGATCGCCGCGACGCGCTCGGCTCTGATCTGCCCGACAGCATTGTGCATAACCTGCGTGCGACCTGGAAGCCCGAGGGGCAAGACTGGCTGGACGGAAGTGAAGTCCGGTTCGGGATCGAGAATGTCGCGGATGCAGATTACGTCGGCCACCTGTCGTCACCCAGCCGCAAGGCGCCGGGCAGAACGTTCAAAGTGACATTGTCGAAAGCGTTCTGAGGGGATTGGTCGGCGCTTGGCGCTGAGCGTTAGCGCCCTGTGTCTGTCTATGGCGCGGCATTCGGGATAGTCAGAAGAAGGCCATACGGCACGATCGTGTCAGGTCCGCTCCAAAACAGCGCGGGCCTGACGACCTTTGAAGATCAGGACAGCACGGAACGACGTATTCCGCTTTATGAAATACTGCGCATGGAGCCGACTGATATCAGCCCGCCGTTAATCAACATAATCTTGCTTATGCGTTTCACTGTGAGTCCACGGGCACATTCTAAACTGGGTTGCGACAAATCCCCTATCTTGCTGGAAAGCAAGGAGAGTGGAATTGGCCCACACAGAACTGGATTTGCGTGAGAGGCGCACAATCGAAGACATGCTGAATGCAAAAGTGCCTGTCGGCAAGATCGCAGCTGAGATCGGCAGGCACCGCTCAACCGTCTATCGCGAGATCAAGCGGAACTATTTTACCGACGAAGAGCTGCCAAATCTGAACGGCTACTACGGCATGAATGCGCAGAAATATGCGTCTGACCGACGCGCTCGAAGGCGCAAGCTGATCCGCCTCGATGGTCTGCGTGCCCATGTCATCGCTCAACTGAAGGTCGGCTGGACGCCAGAGCAAATTGCCGGGCGTCTTGATTTCGATGGGCAGCCAATTCGCGTCAGCCACGAGACGATCTATGCGTATGTCTACAGCCGCGAAGGCCAATCCGAACAACTGGCGCGCCACTTAACAAGCCGACGCAAGAAGCGTCAGCCGCGCTATGCCAGACGCCCCAGAGGCCAAGTATTTCCGCCAGATCGATCGATCCATAAACGCCCGGACTACGTGAAGACGCGCGAGACTTTTGGCGAATGGGAAGGTGATCTGATGATCTTTGAACGTTCCCAAGGCACGATGAACGTCGCCTCACTGGTCGAGCGAAAGACCCGGTTTGCCGTCCTGTTCCGCAACAACGACCGCAGCTCGACACACTTCATAAACAAGCTGATGGACGTGATGGAACCCCTGCCCCAGCCCGCTCGCCGTTCGATCACCTTCGACCGTGGCTTCGAGTTCCGCGCATGGCGCAAGCTGAAGTCCGGCATCGGAACGGAAAGCTGGTTTTGCGATCCGCAGGCACCCTGGCAAAAGGGTTCGGTCGAGAACCTAAACAAACGTGCACGCAGATATCTACCGCGTGACACCCAGCTCGCGGCGCTCTCAAATCGCAATATGAAGGCGATTTGTGACCGCCTGAACGGGACACCCAGAAAATGCCTCGGATGGCGCACCCCAACTGAAGCCTTCAGAGAAGAGATGAAGAAACTGAGATAGCGGAAAACGTCGCAACGACCCTTGAGCCATCAACTGGCCCATTCCCTCCCTCGCTGAATATGAACAGGACGCTGCGCATCAGCTTTTCGTGCACCGAGATGCCCGAAAACACCGAGATTACAAACACGCCGCAACGATTGATCGCGCCCGTTCGGTGACGGTTTGCAGCGTATCTCCAGGTTGGAACAGAGCCGAGCCGATGCCGAACCCGGCAACACCTGCCGCGATCCATTTCTCGAAATTGTCCGGTCCGACGCCGCCTACCGCGAAAACCGGCATGGTGGCGGGAAGAACCGCTTTCAGGGCTTTCAGCCCGCCCGGTCCGACCGCGGATGCGGGAAAAATCTTCAAGCCGTCGGCCCCTGCCCGGATCGCCGAAAAGCATTCGGTCGCCGTCTGGACTCCGGGATAGGACAGCATCCCGACGGATTTGGTGGCGCGAATGACGTCTGGATTGCAATCGGGCGATACGATCATGCGCGCGCCGATACCATGCAGCCTTTCCACGTCACCCACGGACAGAACCGTACCGGCCCCGATGGTGGCTTCGTCGCCGAAGGCTCTGCACATCCGGGCGATGCTTTCGAACGGGTCAGGTGAGTTCAGCGGCACTTCGATCTTCGTGATGCCCGACTTGATCAATGCCTCCCCGATCGGAAGGGCTTCGTCCGGTGTGATGCCTCTGAGAATGGCGATGATATCAGCCATGGTGTGCTGCTCCTGCTTTGGCGGCCGCGACCGCGAGGCCAGCCAGTGTTGCGCTGCGCGTGTCGACCGTCTCGACCACGACATCGCGGCTTGCGAGAGCCTGCGCGTAATGGGGAACGACGGAGGGCGAGCCGATCAGGGCCACGGGTTTGTCCGACCAGTACCGTGACGCGAGGCCAAGCTCCTGCCCGATGAGCAGACCTGAAAGCCTGGCGCGACAGGTCTCGGGCGGTTCGTGGTCGAGAACGGACCCGGCTCTCAGCCCGAAAAGGGATTCCACGGCCCTTTGAGGGTTGGTGATCGCCTCTTCGACCGCCCGCTCGAAGGCGCCCTCGTCCCATCCGTCGCTTTTGACGGAATGACGGAGAATGGAGTGGCGGGACAGGAGGTCGAACAGCTCTCCCGTCATGTAGGTCGTGAAGGTCGAGAGCTTTCCGTTTTCGACCGCGATCCACTTGGAATGGGTGCCGGGCAGGCAAATGGCGCCGGTGTAGTCCGGGTTCTCCAACAGGAAACCCGCTGCCTGGGTCTCCTCTCCGCGCATCACGTCGGCAGGGGCGCGTCGGCAGAGACCCGGCAGGATGTGCATTGCGATGCGCTTGTCATTGGTCGGAATGCGCGTGGCGCCGTCCGCGGACACTGCCGGGCACGGAACCTCCCTGTAGGGAACTTCGCACCATCCCTGCCGCGCCCCGACCATCCCGCAGGCGAAAATCGGTACCGGGTCCATGCCGTCCCTTCCCCGCGCAGTGAGCCAGGGTTCGATCAGATCAAGCAATGCGGGTTCAAACTCGTTCGGCGCGAGCCTGCCCATGCCGTTTCCTGACGAGAGTTCCGCCGCGACCTGCCCGTCGGTATCGATGGCAAAGGCTCGCAGGTTCGTCGTGCCCCAGTCCAGGCCGATCCATTTCACGTGCGTCATTGCCTGTCCCGTTCTTTCAAGATGCGAAGTGGCGGTACACGCCCTGATGCTCACTCTGCTCACGTCGCTTCGCGCGTTGTGGAGAAAGCGCGGTCGCCTTTCCGAACAGGTCCCAGAGCGCGATTTTGAAGGCGGAGTTACCGCGCATCTCGACGCCGGACGACAAGGCGTCGATTGCCAGCGGATCGCGTCCCATGACCCTCGGCGCGATCCAGTCGGGGACATGGGCCTCCACCGCGGCTGCGCCGAAGAAAGTCTCTCTCAATCCGGTCGGGCCTACATCGGTATGCACAAGCACCCAGATGAGACTGGGCCGTTCGGCGATCCTGATCGTCTCGAGACCGGTGATCTTCATGGCGCGGTCCGGTCGGTCTTCGCGCTGCGGGTGGTCCCCCGCACCGACATGGAGACCCCCAGTTCAATCCGCTTCGGCATGTCGCCTGATGCCGGGTCCAAAGCCGCGCGGATCAGGTCGATGGCGCCCCGACCGACCTCGTATCGCGGCGTGGCGACCGAGGTCAGAGGCGGAACCATGTGGCTGCTCATCTCGAGATCGTTGAACCCACAGATTCCGAAGCTGTCGGGCACCCGCATCCCCCGGCGCTGTGCCTCGAACAATGCGCCTGCCGCAAGGTCGTCATTGGCGCAAAAGACGGCATCCGTGTCGGGCGCGGCAGCAAGAAGATCGGCCAGCAACTGCCCGCCCATCCCGACGGAGGACGGCTGCGGCGTGGTGAAGACCCGTCGCGCATCGTCCAGCCCCACCGCTGCCAGGGCTGATCGATAGCCCGCGATCCGCGCCTGAGCGCGCGGGTCCATGCGCGCCCCCATAAGCCCCGGTTTGCGATAGCCCGCGTCGATCAGGTGCCGGGCGACCATTTCGCCCGATGCATATTGCGAGAACCCGATGATCCGATCGACGGGCCGGTCGCTCAGTTCCATCGTCTGCACGACCGGACAAGGCGCTTCCATGAGCATCCGGCGCGCGGCCTCGGTCTGGTCGACCCCCGCCACGATCAGACCGGCGGGACGCTGATGCAGGAAGGTTCGAATCAGCGCTTCTTCCTTGCTGGGAGAATAGCGGAAATTGCCGATCTGTATGGTCAGGGACGTGTCCTCGACCGCGTCATAGACGCCACGCAGCAAATCCGCGAAGACCGCATTGGTCAGCGAAGGCACCAGAAGCCCCACGACGCTGGTCCGGGTAGAGGCCAGCGCGGAGGCCGCGGCGTCCGGCACATAGCCCAACTTCTGGACGGCACTCAGAATTCTGGCCCTGGCGGCGTCCGATACCTTTTCAGGTTGCCGTAGCGCCCGCGATGCCGTGATAGCGCTGACACCGGCCTCCCGCGCTACATCATCCAAGGTTATTCTGTTTCTTGCCATGACATTAGCATACAGCAATCAAGCGCCTCGCCAATCCCTTTCATTTCGTTTGTTGACGAATGACAGCGCTGTCATCTACAGTCGCCCGCGATGGCGCAGCGTAAATTCACTGCGGGTCGAAAGATTTTTGAGGAGGATAATCAATGCGACTGATCACAACACTTGCAACGACAACGGTTCTGGCCGGAGCGCTCACCACAGCCGCTGCGGCGCAGGATTACAGCTTGCGCTTCCAGAGCTCCGATCCCGCGGGCAACGCCAACTTCATCCTTCAGCAGGAATGGGCCAAGGACGTCGCGGAGCGCACCGACGGCGCGGTCGAGGTCGAGCTTCTGCCGGTCGAAACCATCGTTGCGCATTCCGAAACGCAGGACGCCGTGGCCGCGGGCATCATCGACGGTCATTTCACCGACACGTCCTATTTCGCGGGACGTGACCCGGCCTTCGGCCTGATCGCCAACCCGGTCGGCGCATGGTCTTCGCCGCAGCAGATGTTCGACTTCATGGAAAACGGCGGCGGCAAGGAATTGATGAACGAAATGCTGGAGCCCTACGGCCTGCATTTCATCGGCGCCACGACGCCCGGTCTCGAATCCTTCCTGTCGAAGGTGCCGCTTGAGGGCGTCGACGACCTTGAAGGCCTGAAGATGCGCGCGCCCGAGGGCATGGTGCAGAACGTGTTCGCCGCCGCAGGCGCAGCGCCCGTCAACCTGCCGGGCTCCGAGGTCTTCACCTCGCTCGACAAGGGCGTGATCGACGCGGCGGATTACACCGTCTTCTCCACCAACCATCAGCAGGGCATGCACGACGTGGCGACGCACCCGGTCTACCCGGGCTTCCACTCCATGCCGCTGGTCGAGGTGTCGATCAACAAGGGCACCTGGGATTCGATGCCCGCTGAAATCCAGGACGCGCTTGAGGCATCGGTTCGGGACTGGGCGCAGATGCAGGTGGAAACGCTGGCCGAGCGCGATGAAGCCGCGGTCGAGGAGGCCAAGGCGAACCCCGAGATCACCGTGCACAACTGGTCGGAAGAGGAGCGCGCGCGCTTCCGCTCCATCGCGCAGACCGAGTGGGAAAAAGCGGCTGACGCCTCGGAGAACTCGAAGAAGGTCTACGAAACCCTGACGACCTATCTGCGCAACGAAGGCCTGATGGACTGATCGATGACACTTCCCCCCGGGCAATCTGCGCCCGGGGGGTCCTGAGCTTTCAGAAGGCATATTCGACATGCAAGACGACACCGCACCCGAGCCGCCCGGGACCGGGCTTGGCGGTCCTGCGCCGGAATCCGGGGCCATGGGACGCGTCATCGACCGGATTGGCCTGGTATTCGCAGTGGCAATCCTGAGCTCCGCCGGGATCCTCGGGCTCGAGGTCATCCTGCGCTATGCTTTCAACGCGCCGACCATCTGGGCCCATGAGACGGTGATCTTCCTGACGGCGATCTCTTTCGTGTTCGGTGGTCTCTACGTTGCGGCACGCAATGCCCATATCCGGGTCGTCCTGATTTATGACGTGCTGCCGCCGCGGATCCGCCGCCGCTTCGACGTGGTGATCTCGCTGGCCTGTGCAGGCTCTTCCGCCTTTTTCGCGATCGCGGCCTGGACAAGCGTCAAGCGCGCCGTGTGGACCCCGACCGGTGATTTCCGCCTCGAGACCACCGGGAGCGCATGGAACCCGCCGACACCCGGCCTGCTCAAGCTGTTCCTGTTTCTCATCCTTATTGCCTTGGCGGTGCAATTCCTCGTGCTGGCCTGGAACTACTGGCGACGGAAGGTCGACTGATGGATCTTTTGACACTTCTCCCCGACTTCAAGGCCATGGGCATCGAATGGGCCACGTTCTGGATGTTCGCGGCACTATTCGGCCTCTTGCTGACGGGTATGCCGCTTGCCTTCGTGACGCTCCTCGTCGCGCTCATCTTCGCGCTGGGGTGGTTCGGTCCGATGGCGGTGCCGCTCATCACCAGCCGCATTTTCAGCTTCGTGAACTCCTTCGTCTTCGTCTCGGTGCCGATGTTCGTGCTGATGGCGGCCATCCTCGACCGGTCCGGCATCGCGAAGGATCTGTTCGATGCCATGCGTGTCGTCGGCGGGAGGCTGCGCGGCGGGGTTGCCATCCAGACGCTTCTCGTTGCGGTCGTCCTTGCGGCCATGTCCGGCATCATCGGCGGAGAGGTGGTCCTGCTGGGCCTTCTGGCGCTGCCGCAGATGCTGCGTCTGGGCTATGACCGCAAGCTTGCCATCGGTGTGTGCTGCGCCGGTGGTGCGCTCGGCACGATGGTGCCGCCGTCGATCGTGCTGATCATCTACGGCCTCACGGCCTCGGTCTCGATCGGAGAGCTCTTTACCGCCTCCTTCCTGCCGGGCCTGATGCTCGCCTCCTTCTACATCGCCTATGTCCTGATCCGCGCCTATCTGAACCCGGCGCTGGCCCCGATACCCGAACCCGACGAAACCACCACGCGTGAAAAGCTGCGTCTGCTCAAGGGTTTGATCCTGCCGATCATCGTGGTGATATTCGTTCTGGGCTCCATCTATGGCGGCATCGCGTCGGTGACCGAAGCCTCGGCCATCGGTGTGATCGGTGTGATGCTGTCCACGGTCATTCGCGGGGAATTCACCGTTGAGTTGTTGGTCGGGGCGGCAAAACGGACGCTGGCCACGGTCGGCATGATCGTCTGGATCGGCATCGGCGCCTCGGCCCTGGTGGGCGTGTTCAACCTCATGGGCGGGATCACGTTCGTGTCGTCGCTCATCAACAGCGTGTCCGACAACCCCACGGTCATCGTCCTGTTCATGATGCTGATCCTCTTCATCCTCGGCATGTTTCTGGACTGGGTGGGGATCGCGCTGCTGACCATGCCGATCTTCGTGCCCATCATCCGGGACCTCGGGCTTGATCCGGTCTGGTTCGGCGTGGTCTTCGCCATGAACATGCAGGTCAGCTTCCTGTCGCCGCCCTTCGGCCCCGCCGCGTTCTACCTGAAATCGGTCGCGCCGCCGGACATCTCGCTGGGAGAGATCTTCCAGTCCCTGCTTCCCTTTATCGCGATGCAGATCCTCGCCGTGGCGCTACTTATCACATTCCCCGGCATTACCGGCCGTTGAGTGCAGAGGGAAATGACATGACCCGCAAGAAAACCGACCTCAGATCCCGTCAGTGGTTCGACAACCTGGACGACCCCGAGATGACCGCGCTCTATATCGAGCGGTATCTCAATTACGGGCTCACCCTCGACGAGCTGCGCTCGGGCAAGCCGATCATCGCCATCGCACAGACCGGCAGCGATCTTGCGCCCTGCAATCGGCATCACATCGAACTGGCCAAGCGCGTGCGCGACGGCATCATTTCCGCAGGCGGCGTGCCGCTCGAGGTGCCATGCCATCCGATCCAGGAAACCGGCAAACGGCCCACCGCGATGCTCGACCGCAACCTGACCTATCTCGGGCTGGTCGAGGCACTCTACGGCTATCCGATCGACGGCGTCGTGCTGATGGTGGGCTGCGACAAGACCACGCCCGCCCTTCTCATGGCGGCGGCGACTGTGGGCATCCCGGCGCTGGCGCTCTCCGTCGGGCCGATGCTGAACGGCTGGCACAAGGGCAAGCGCGCCGGCTCCGGGTCGGTGATCTGGCAGGCGCGCCAGCAACTCGCAGCTGGTGAGATCGATGCAGAGGAATTCCTGGAGATCGCCGCCTCTTCCGCGCCGTCGGTGGGCTACTGCAACACCATGGGCACGGCGACCACGATGAACTCGCTCGCCGAGGCACTGGGAATGCAGCTTCCCGGTGCTGCGGCTATCCCGGCCCCCTACCGTGAACGCGGCCAGATCTCCTGGCACACCGGTCAGCGGATCGTCGAGATGGTGCATGAGGACCTGCGCCCTTCTGCGATCATGACACGCGAGTCCTTCGAAAACGCCGTGGTGGTGTGTTCCGCCCTTGGCGGCTCTACCAACGCGCCAATCCACCTGAACGCAATCGCGGCGCATCTGGGCCTGCCGCTCGGCAACGACGATTGGGAACGGTTGGGCTACGAGATCCCGCTTCTGGTCAACCTGCAACCAGTGGGGACCTACCTCGGAGAGGATTTCCACCGCGCCGGGGGCGTGCCTGCCGTGATCGGGACACTTCTGCGCGCCGGGCTTCTTCCCCACCCCGATGCCATGACCGCCACGGGCCGCACATTGGCCGAGATCTACGGCGACGCACAGATCGAGGACGCGGACGTCATTCGCACGGTCGAGGCCCCGATGCTGAAAAATGCAGGCTTCCTGAACCTGGGCGGCAACCTTTTCGACAGCGCGATCATGAAGACCTCCGCCATCAGCGAGGAATTCCGGAAACGCTACCTTGAGAACCCCGACGATCCGATGGCCTTTGAATGTACCGCGGCGGTGTATGACGGCCCAGAGGACTTCCACGCCCGCATTGACGACCCCGCAGGCGATCTAAAGGCGGACACGGTCCTTGTCATGCGCGGGGCCGGTCCTTTGGGCTATCCCGGCGGCGCCGAGGTGGTGAACATGCGGCCGCCATCCTACCTCATCAAGCAGGGCATCCGCGCCCTGCCCTGCATCGGCGACGGACGGCAATCCGGCACGTCAGGCTCCGCATCGATCCTGAACGCAGCCCCTGAGGCGGCCGCTGGTGGAGGGCTCGCACTTCTCAGGACCGGCGACCGCGTGCGGGTGGACCTCAACACCCGGCGGGTCGACATGCTCGTGCCCGCCGAAGAAATCGACCGGCGCCGTGCCGAGCTGGACGCACAGGGCGGCTATCCAAGCCCCGAAAGCCAATCGCCGTGGCAGGATATCTTCCGCGAAAAGGTCCAGTCCTTCGAACGTGGTGCCACCCTCGAGGGGGCAACGAAACATATCGACATCGCAGCGAAGCACGCGCTGCGCAACAACCACTGAGGCCGCTGATGCCGGATATTCTCTGCCTCGGGGAACCGCTTCTCGAGTTCAATCACCTGGGCGGCGCGGACTGGCGACAGGGCTTCGGCGGCGATGTGTCCAATGTTGCCGTCGCCGCGGCGCGACAGGGCGCATCGGCGGGCCTGCTGACCCGGGTCGGCGCTGATCGCTTCGGCATCTCTCTGGAGGAGATGTTGCGGGCGGAAGGTGTGGATACCACCCATGTGGCGCGCGACGAGGACGCGCCCACGGGGCTCTACTTCGTGACCCATGGCGAGGCTGGCCACGAATTCGCCTATCGCCGCAAGGGCTCGGCCGCGTCGCGTATGACACCCGAGGATCTGCCGCCCGACTTGTCCGGAACGCGCATCCTTCATCTGTCGGGCATTACCCAGGCAATTTCCGAAAGCGCGCGGGCGACGGCGGATGCGGCGATGGATCTGGCGCGCCAAAGTGGTGCTCGCGTGTCCTACGACCCCAATCTCCGCCTCGCCCTTTGGCCGATAGAGGTCGCGCGACCGACGATATTGCGCGCATTGGCATCCTGCGACATCGCCTTGCCGGGGCTGGACGATGCCCGCGTGCTTCTGGAAATGGACGATCCCGAGGACATTCTGCGGAGCATCCAAGACATGGGCCCGGCCATCGTCGCGCTGACCATGGGCCGGGACGGCGTTTTACTTGGCGCAGATGGCGAGATGCACCATGTCTCAAGCCCGACAGTCGATGCGGTCGATGCCACCGGTGCCGGCGATTGTTTCGATGGTGCGTTTATCGCGCGCCTCGTCGCGGGCGATACGCCGTTGGACGCGGCAAGATACGCCACACAGGCCGCGGCCTTGTCGACCTTGGGCTACGGAGCCGTTGGGCCGATACCGAATTCGCAAGCTGTCCGGGATGCAATGAAAAGAGCAGAGCCACGCCGACCGGCAGGTGCAACCTGACGGCTTACACTTCCGCATTCTGCGGCTTTCATCGCGTGAGGCACACGGCAAACGGCAGCGCGTGCCATCGCTACGAAACCCCATGAAACGGTAAAATTGATGACTTCGAAGCGTCGGTTATCATCGTCTGCCGAGCTGTTTCTTCAAAGAAACAGGACCTGAATAGGCCTCCGGGAAACTTCGTCTGAGGCTTATTGCGGCCTCAAAGCGCCGTCGACCGACCTTCAACAAAGCTGGGCGGCACCTTGTCGATCATGAGGACGGCCCGAGCAACAGGCGCCCAGAAATTTCTTGACCGGTGAATTCTATCGCCGAGGATGACGTATTGGTTTTCCCGGAGATATTTTATGTCTCGTTTCCTTGCTTTGATCCTATTTCTCTCGGTGGTCCCGCAATCATTACTGGCCCAGTGGCGCGTCGGCCCCGGCTCCGAACTTTATGATGGGACTGTATCGGCCTTTGGGGTGACTGAGCGCGGGGTCGGTGCGCTGGCCTTGATGTGCCGCGAGGGCAAACCGTTACTCTGGACCCAGGGCTGGGCGCTCGCGAAAGCCGGACCTGACCGGCAGGAAAGCTTTTCAGTCATCGTCGATGGGCAGAGTTTCCCGGTATCCGGCTTGCATCTGCCCGAAGAAGGTCTCTGGACCGGGGCACCGCCTGACGCGCTGATCGCTGCGCTGCGGGCAGGCTCACGCGCCGTCGTGGCTGTGCCGGGCGAAACGCAGGTTGGCGTGTCGCTTCGCGGATCTTCACGCGCCATCACCGAGGTCCTCGATGGATGTGGAGGTGGGGTCAGCCCTGCGACAGGCCCGTCCGAGGCGGGCGGGATCGTGTATTTCGGTCAACTGATCGCGACCCAGTGCGGCGGCGGGTATTCCATCGCCGACGGGGCCGAGATGACGGGTCGGCTGGACGGCGACGAGACGCCAGATTTCGTGCTCGACTGGGGCGGAGTGACCTGCGACGACCGATCCAAGGGCCGCGGCGCGGGCTTTTGCGGTGCCGCGCTTTGCACCATCGAGATCGCTTTCACCGAAACGCAAAGCCGCCAGCAGGTCCTCGGGGTCAATCCTGAACTCGTGGATCGCGCTTTCGGCATGAAGGCGCTCAAGACGACGACGCAGGGCGCGACCTGTGGCGGTGCGGCGCAGGTCTGCGATGTGATCTGGGTTTGGAACGGCGCGAAACTGGAGCCGGTCGAATGAGATATCTTTTCGCACTCCTTTGCACCGTCATCCCGTCTTTGGCCGCGGCGCAGGCCGAATACGAACTGGGCATCTTCGCGGCCATGATCGAGGCGCCGGAGGGCACGCCCGTGGCCACAGCGACCGTCACGGGCGGTGCGGCGGGCGACCTGACCTACCTGACCGTGCCCTCCGTTGCCGACCTCGACGCCCCCTGCGTCAGGATCTGGGACCGAGGGCCGTGTCACGCCGTCACCGGCACGCGGCCCCTGCCCGGCTACAACATGCTGATCCTGATCGACGCCCAGGTCAGCAACGAAGATATGATGGCCAGGGCCGCCGACCTACAAATGACTCGCATGCCGCTGGTCAGCCAGTTCGATCTGATGAGCGGCGACGGGCTGTCCTTCATGACGCAAAACGATTTCGGCGGATGGGAGATGCCGCTCGCCCCCGTCGTCCCGTCCGGACAAAGCGCGGGGCTCGCGATCCTGCGCGATCCCGCGATCACGGCGCTTACGGCGGGCGCTCCGGTCGCGCATCCCGAGAACGGGCTTGTGGGGATCGTCGCGCGGGCCGGAGACGGGGCCGGGGCTGTCCTGCCGATTGGTGAGGCGTTCCGCGCGGCAGTGGCTGCGGGTGTCGAGATCAACGAAGCCCTCGTTCCGAAAAGCGCGGACGCGGTCGGACTGCCGCCGCGCGTCGCGCAGGAGATCGGCAGGATCTACTATTTCCACGATTACAGCGACTTGGGATACATGGGCGGCTTCTACGGGCCGGGCCAGGCTGGCGGGTTTGATGCGTCCTTTGTCGCCACGATCGATTTCTCGGTCTGGTCCGTCGCCCTTTCCGGTGCTGGCGGCACGAAATTCGCGCAAGGTGACAAGAACCTGCCGCTTGTGCAGAACGGCATGGCGCTCGAGGCGCCGTTCCGGGGACGACCGGATGACCATCTGGCCAGCTGCATCGTCCATGCGACGCCATCCTCCGAGGGACAGCCGGTCTTTCTGGTCCAGTTCTGGCGCAGCGCGCCGGAGCGGTACAATCCGAATACCGACAGCAAGTCCTATGATGAGGCCGCACCCGCGATGACCGGCTGGGCCGACGGGGCGAGCGCTTGCGACGACGCAATCCGAACCATGGGACCTGAGCGCTTGGCAGCCCTCGCGAATTCTGCAGCTCCCAATGTTCCCAACGCGCGGCCAGCCCCGGATGACGCCGCCGATGTCACGCCGGCCACACCTAAGACCGGTTCGGTGCAGGGCGATTGGCGCCGCGTCGCGAACTGGACTGCGACAGGGCTGGAGGCTCTGTTCCGGGACGTGTCCGGGGGACGGATCCTGACGGTCGGATGCACGCAAAGCCGGGAACTGGCCATCGCAATATCTCCGGGACAAGGGGTGCAGTCTATCGACGGGAAGACGCCTTCAATCGGCCCTGATGGCGAAAGCTACATCTTGCGATCACCGCAGATTGCCAGCTCGATCAGTGTCGAGATGGATGGAGAAACGTTTGATATCGAATTGTCGCCGGATATCGGCCCATGTGCATGAATGGTTTTCGATCCCAGGCGGTAGGTCACCCCAGGCCGTGAACGAACCTATTCAGTTGGAAAAGCAGAGGGGCTGAGACTTGCGCGCTTCTTTCCGCCCATAACGGTTCATAGACCTTTGATGAATTTGGCTCAGGTCACCCGGAAGAGTGTTCAGGGCCCGACGCCAGCCGCGTGCGGTCCCACATCAATTCAGAACCGGGATACCAGCAAGACGCGCCACGAGTTCCAGACCGTTGCGCGCCCCCATCTTTCTCATGAGGTTCCCGCGGTGCACTTCGACGGTGCGCGGCGAGATCCCCAGCCCATGGGCGATTTCCTTGGCGGTGGACCCCTCGGCCATCATCTTCGCCACTTGCCGCTCACGCGTCGTCAAATCGACAGCAGGACGCAGCTCGGACAGATCCGCGAAGGTCCAGACTGCTTTCGCGAAGGGGGTTTCCGGGGTCAGCGACTGCCCGCGAACCCGGCACCAGAAGAGCGCGCCCGAGCGGCGACGCATGATGCGTTCGTCGGCATATCGTCCGTTGCCCGCCATCTGCTGCGCACCGAGCGCGCCGATCCTCTCGAACTCGGCATCCGACGGATAGAGCATCGATAACGACGCGCCATGCAGAGCGTCAGTGTCGTAGTCGAACATCTCGGCGAATTTCGGATTGCAGCACCGGATGACGCGATCCTCGGAATAGATCATCCCGATGGGCGCGTGGCTGAAGGCAAGCGCGGTCAACTCATCCATGGTGGGCCACTAAGTATATTTCCGGAATTGGCAGGTGATTGGAGCGCGTAGTATTCGGAGAGGAGTTGGGGGGAGGCAAGCATGAACGCACATATCGTGGGCTGGGGGCATACGCCATTCGGCGCGCATCGGGACGTGAGCTTCGAGGACCTGATCATTAACGCCGGGCGCGAGGCCCTGGATCATGCGGGGCTCGCGGCGGGCGATGTGGATGCCGTCTGGATCGGTCATTTCAACAACGGCTTGGTGCCCGACGCCTTTCCGGCCTCGCTGGCCTTGGGGATCGATCCCGCGATGCGGTTCATCCCGGCAACGCGTGTGGAGAATGCCTGCGCTTCGGGTTCGGCGGCGATCTATGCCGCGCGCGATGCGATTGCCTCGGGCCGCATCAGGACGGCGCTCGTGCTTGGGGCCGAGAAGATGACGGGCCGGGACACGCAAGGCGTGACCGAAGCGCTTGCCGGCGCATCCTACCAGGCCGAGGAAGCCGGGGTCTCGTTCCCGCAGATTTTCGCGCGCTTCGCGCAAAGCTATTTTCAGGCCTATGGCGACCAGTCAGAGGCGTTGGCACGGATCGCCGCCAAGAACCATTCCAACGCGCTCGCCAATCCACTGGCGCATCTGCGCAAGAATATCGGGTTCGCCGCCTGCAATACCGTCTCCGAGAAGAACCCGATGATCGCGGCCCCGCTGCGCATGACCGATTGCTCCCTGATCAGCGACGGGGCAGCCGCGCTGGTTCTGGCCGCAGACGACACGATCGCGGAGTTTCCACGTGCCGTGGGGTTTCGGGCTGCCGTGCAAATGAACGACGTCCTGCCGATGTCGCGCCGCGACCTGACCGAGCTGACTGCCGCGCGGCACACATTTACAAAAGCCTACGAGGCCGCAGGTATCACGGTCGATGATCTCGATCTTGCGGAGGTCCATGACTGTTTCACTATCGCGGAGTTGCTGATCTATGAAGCGATGGGCTTGGCCCCGAAGGGCAAGGCCGCCGCGCTTCTGGCCGAGGGGGCGACCGCAAAAGACGGGCGCCTGCCGATCAACCTCTCGGGTGGGCTCAAGGCCAAGGGGCATCCTGTCGGCGCGACCGGCGTCTCCATGCATGTTCTGGCCGCACGTCAGGTCACCGGCACGGCAGATGCGATGCAGGTGCCCGGGGCGGAACTGGCCGCGGTGTTCAATATGGGCGGCTCAGGCGTTGCGAATTACTGCTCGATCCTCGAGGCCGTGGCATGAACCCCGCGATCTGGCTTGACCGCACGGCGCGGCGCATGCCGCAGGCACCCGCACTCTTCCGTGGCACGGTATGCCAGGCGGATTACGCCACCTTCGCCGCGCGGGCCGCAAGCATCGGGGCGGCCCTTGGACAACGCGGTATCGGGCCCGGCGATCACGTCGCGCTCTTCTGCGGCAATTGCACCGAATACCTCGAGGCGCTTTACGGGATCTGGTGGCTGGGCGCGGTTGCGGTGCCGATCAATGGCAAGCTCCATGCCTGCGAAGCCGCCTGGATCATCGAAGACGCCGGTGCGCGGCTGGTCTTCGCCGACAACAAAAGCGCGGAGGCCTTAGCAGATATCCTGCCCGAAGGCGTCTCGTGCCTGTCGGTCCAGGCCGATGACTTCAAGGCCATGCGCGAAACAAGCGCCGACGCAGGCCCCGCACTCCGAGATGCCGATGAGACCGCGTGGCTCTTCTACACATCCGGCACCACCGGGCGGCCGAAAGGCGTGATGATGACCTGCGGCAACATCGCTTCCATGGCGCTGAGCTACTTCGTCGACGTGGATGACGTCCTGCCCGAAGACGCGATCCTCTACGCCGCCCCCATGAGCCACGGCGCGGGCATCTACAACTTCATGCATGTTCTGCGCGGCGCGCGTCACGTCGCACCCGAAAGCGGCGGGTTCGATGCCGCCGAGATCCTGACGCTCGCGCCGAAGCTTGGCTCAGTCTCGATGTTCGCGGCACCCACGATGGTGCGGCGGCTCGTGGACGAGGCGCGCTCACGCGGCCTTGCGGGGGACGGTTTGCGCACGATCGTCTATGCGGGCGGGCCCATGTACGAGGCCGATATCCTCGACGCGGTGAAGGTGATGGGCGCGCGTTTCATCCAGGTCTATGGGCAGGGCGAGTGCCCGATGGGGATCACGGCGCTGCCGCGCGGAGACGTGGCCGACCGCAGCCATCCGAACTGGCGACAGCGGCTGAACTCCGTCGGTCGCGCCCAATCCGAAGTGGAGGTGGCGATCTTCGACGGCGAAGGCCGCGATGTGCCGACGGGCACGGTGGGCGAGATCGTGGTGCGCGGACGCACGGTCATGAAAGGGTATTGGCAGAACCCCGAGGCCACGGCGAAGACGATCCGGGATGGCTGGCTCTGGACCGGCGATATGGGGCACATGGATGCGGATGGTTACGTCACGATGCAGGATCGCTCCAAGGACATGATCATCTCTGGCGGCTCCAACATCTACCCGCGCGAGGTGGAAGAGGTGCTGCTGTCGCATCCGCAGGTCCATGAGGTCGCCGTGGTCGGACAGGCCGATCCGGAATGGGGGGAGGTTGTCGTGGCCTTCGTGGTCGCCATGCCTGGGCAAAGCGTGACCGCGGCCGAACTCGATGCCCTCTGCCTTGAGCGGATCGCGCGGTTCAAGCGCCCGAAGGCGTATCGCCTCACGGAAAGCCTGCCAAAGAACAATTACGGCAAGGTGCTCAAGACCGAATTGCGCAGAATGTTGAAGGAGGACGCGCCGACATGAACCGATTGGAAGGAAAGACCGCACTCGTCACCGGATCGGTTCAGGGGATTGGACTGGCCATCGCGACCTCTCTTGCCGAGGCGGGCGCGCGGATCGCGCTGCATGGGCTTGCAACCGCAGATGAGGCGCACAAGGCAGCAGACGGCCTGCGTGGTGCGGGCGCGCCGGATGTTCGGTTCTTCGATGCCGACATGCGCGACGTGGCCGCCATCGACGCGATGATGTCCGATGTCGCGGATTGGGGTGGCGCGGACATCCTCGTCAACAATGCGGGCATCCAGAAGACCGTGAGCCTCGCCGAGGCGGACGCCGCCACATGGGACGCGATCCTCGCGGTGAACCTCTCGGCGGCGTTTCACACGATGCGGCTCGCCCTGCCCGCCATGGCCGAGCGCGGCTATGGCCGCGTCATCAACATCGCCTCGGTGCACGGCCTCGTGGCGTCGGTGAACAAGGCGCCTTATGTGGCCTCGAAATTCGGGCTCGTGGGCATGAGCAAGGTTGCGGCACTCGAATACGCCGGCGCGGGAAGCCGACGTTCAGGTGGCGTGACGGTCAACTGCATCGCCCCGGGTTGGACTGAAACGGCGATCATCGAGCCGCAGATCGCGGCGCGCGCCGCGCAATTCGGCGGCGACCGGGACAAGGGGATTGCCGATCTCCTGTCGGAAAAGCAGCCCTCGCACCGAACGTCGGATCCCTCCGAGATCGGATCGCTGGCGCTTTGGCTTTGCGATTCGATCGCGCACAATGTGACAGGCACGACCATCCCGGTCGACGGGGGCTGGACGGCACAATAGCCGGCTTGTCGACGCGACTAAGATTGGCCCGTAATCGACACTCGTGGTCTTCGCATCGAACGGTACGTGCGTTCTCACGATTGCTGCAGTCACGCGCCCGACCGATGATCAAACCTGGGTGCGACGCTCTCGGCGAGGTTTGCAAAACGCTGAAACCTTGGGCATGATTTTTGCCAAATGGAGTTCCTCAGCGTCACCCACAGCAGCTTTCTGATCGCAATGTCCTGCGTTGTTGCGCTGGTTGCCGGCTTTACCGGTTTGTCCCTCACCCGTGACCTCGCGAAGAAACCGGTCTTTCAGAAAAAGGCGTCCATCGCGCTGGCCGCCGTCGCTTTGGGCGGCGGGATCTGGGCGATGCACTTCGTGGCCATGCTCGGATTGAAGCTGCCGATCCCGTTCTACTACGACGCAGCCATCACGCTGATCTCTGCGCTCTCGGCGATCCTGCTGGTTGGCGCGGCGCTCTTGCTTTTGCATTTCGTCGACCGCACGCCGCTCACCATTTCTCTTGCAGGCGGGATCGTGGGCGTGGGCGTTTTGGTGATGCATTACATCGGGATGGCCGGGCTCGAGCTGTGTCGGGCGGTTTACACTCCGCAGGGCGTCGCCTTCTCTTCACTGGTCGCCATCGGATTGTGCGTGCTGGCATTCCGCATCGCTTATGGGCGTCGGTCGAACCGCAACATCCTGATCGGAACGGTCTGCTTCGCGATTGCCGTGTGTTCGGTGCATTTCCTCGCGATCTCTGAGACCAATTTCGTGGCCGGACCGAGGGCCACGGAATTCGGGCCGTCCATGAGCAATCAGACACTCGCCCTTGGCGTGATCGCCGTCAGCTTCGTGATTTTCGGCGCCTGCCTGTGGGTGGGCGTGACCTATCTGGTTGCGCCCGGCGACAAGGTCGAAAGCTCCACGGCGGCGCCAGCGCCGACACAGGCCAAGGCCGATTTGCATGTCCCGTGCGAGAGTGACGGCAGGAAGATATTCGTCCCCTCGCAGGACGTCCTGTTCGTGCGCGCAGACGGGCACTACACGCAGGTCTACACAGAAAACGAACGACTGTTCTGCGCCTGGCCGATCACCGTTGCCTCGAAACGCCTCTTGCCTGTGGGCTTCCTGCAGACCCATCGAAGTTACCTCGTCAATCCCGGACGCGTGGCCCGGTTCGAGCGGGACAAGGACAAGGGCCGTTGCCTGTTCGACGGGATCAACCTGCCACCCGCGCCTGTCAGCCGGTCGAAACTCAAAGAGATACAAGCCGCGCTGGTCTCGCAGGGCGGCGCAACTCGTGCAGGATAGCGCGCATTTCGTGCAATAACCCTGTGTTTCATTGATTTCCGAGTGCCCGGGCGGGCAGTCGCACGCACCCTTCTCCCAAGCTAGAACATTCGCTTTGAGGGAGGAGAAAGCCGATGATTCCTGCGGCATTCGATTACTACAGACCCAAGGACATGGACGGCGTCCTGTCGCTGCTCCAGGAGCATGGCGACGAAGCCCGCGTCATGGCAGGCGGTCATACGGGTCGTTTGCGGGAGAGTGTGAAATCCTACGCTAAGCCGACAGCGGTCGTTCGGGCAGCGCGCGGCGAACGGCTGGAAGGAGCCTATTCCACCTGATGCTGCACTGCGCACGAACGTCTGCTATGACGTCGAGTAACGGAGAATAAGCCGTCTGGTCCTTCTCCACGGAGTTGCAGCCGTAGCGGAGGGCCGCGCGGTATCCCGTTTTAAGAGGCATAGGCGGTCGTTACGGTTTTGTCTCAGCGTTCGTTGGTGCGCAAATTTCCAAAACCGCTTGATAACTTAGCTCTTGTCACTGAGCGTTTCCTTTGCAGAAGATACAAACGGGGGAACCTTCATGGCATCAGAAAATCAAGGCGTACTCTGCCAACTCGCTTCGAGACTGTTTTAGTGAGCAGCTACTTGGAACACTATAAGTCGGCTGTAAGGAACTCAGCGCCCGCGCCTCATGACGAGACCGAAGGTTACGCGTGGTTTTCTGCCTGGTTCATGCCCGTCGCATTTGGCGTGGCCGTCGCGCTTTGCTATATTATAGCTTGGGCAAACCTTGACGGAACGCTGATCAATGCCGCACGCTTGTCAGAAGTTTTTCCCCAGGCTGATGGTCGAATAGCCTTTTTCGATGGGCAGGACAAAGCCTCGCAAGGGGCCTATACGGCAACTCTTGCTGCTAGTCTGGTGATCTTTCCGGCTTTTCTGTTGATGAACGGCATTGGCTACTGGAGAACGGTCGTGGCGCCGGGCCGCTGTCGGAGGGTCAGTCATCTGACGATCATATCCGTGCTTGCGCAGGTCACGGTCTTTGCGGTCCTGTTCCTGATCGCGTTCGTCCACGTTCCAGAAGCTCAGCCGCCCGGACGGCGCGGCAACTCTGCAATCATTTTCTGGCCGGTGTTTCCGGCGGTTGGTGGAGCTCTTCTGGTGCTCTGCGCCAATGTAATCTTTTGCGCCCTCGTGGGGGGGCTGAAATTTTTGTTCGGTCTCAGAGGCAATAATGACTGAGACGAAAATCGTTACTGACATCCAGTCTGACACGGATATCCAAAATCAAAGACATCGGGTCCCCAAGCTTTGATAAGACTGGGTTTCTGATCCACAACACGCGGTTTCTCTCAGAAGCGGGCCTCTACGCGTTCGGCATTGAAGGCGGGTTTGTCCCGCTGAGCCGACCATCACCCACGAAAAATGCTGCGCGATGGACGAATGCCCGGTTTGGTGAAGCTGCACCGTGGCGTTCGCTCATTGCCAAATGGCAGCTCTGGGCCGGGAGCGAGGCCGCGTGATGGGTGACTAAGCGGTTTGCGCCGCCGCGCGGCCAAGGTCCGGAAGGAGCCCAATTTGACCGATGCTGCGTAGCGTATGAATGTCCACTTTGAACAATCTCAAGGGCAATCTAGATCAATATCTTTCGGAAATTCTAAGGGCATACCTATGATAGCTTGATATTCTTTGAACCGAGCAACGAGTTCAGATTGTGCTTCTGCATACTGGCTTGGGTTTGTCGGCTGAAACCTGTCTCTGTCGCTAATCATGTCAATTTCTTCCCAGTCTGAGAATCCACGTTGGTACCAAGTCCCAACTGGTAGAAAGGGGGCGACCCTAATCCACACTTCCGCGTCCAAATCATATTCGAAAACGACATTGCGTATTTCTTCATCCATTCCGCAGGGCGGAAGAGCAAAGCGAATACGAGGCTTTGTGTTGTCAGGAAGATAACTCTGTCGAATGACCAGATTATGGCCACCCAAATTGCGTTTTGGGACCGCTGCAAGTCTTTCGCGAATTGTGGCTTGTGAAGAAAGAGGGCTGTCACTTGTTTCGAGAGCGACCCTTTCAAAGATACCTTTGTAGAAAGAGTAGGGTGAATTGAATGAACACAGACTGAACTGTTGCCAGTACATATATGCGCCTACATGGCGTTCAATCAGAGATTCATACCTTGGCGGATCGCTCAACAGGATCTCCTTGATAGGCTCCATTGTCTCTTGAAGGTCAACTGGGCTTATAAATTGCGCGACAACGGCAGCTCTCATCTGAGGTGTGAAGGCTTTTCCTAACTCTCGATCAAGGAAAGTTAGCGTGAAAAGCATATCGTCATACCGGGACTGCGCAAATGGCGCACGCCATGCTCTGCCGTTGAGCGCATCCTCGATTTGGGTGCGCAGAATATCCGCTAACGTGTCGGATAGATTGCCTAGAATCTCATCCTCCTTTGCAGATCTGACTACTATTCCGTCGGTACTATAGTTGGCGATGCAAGTATGTTGGGCCTGAACCGATTGTGGCGTTGTCAGTGCGATGATTGCGATAGCAGTCAGTCCCAAAACATTCGCAAAGTTCATCTTGATTTCCGCACCGGTGTTATGGGCGAAGCTAGTCGCCTGCCTGCGTTCAAAATTGCCGATATTGCCCACAGTCTACAATGGCCAAACTCCAGTAGCCAAGCCCGGCACTTAGGGTTTTCCAGCAAACCCGACATTCCAGCTGCCGCAGCGAAAGCTCACTTCGTCCCGCATAGTGCGAGTTCGAACGCGGCGCAGCGAATGTCTGTTGTGGCTTCTACCTCTTCGGCCACTTGTATTCACCGGTGAGAAGGATGTGCGCCCAGCCGAGGGGCGAGGTGTGTGCCAGAAGATCGGGCGGGACCGGGAGCTTCGCACACTGGCGCTGCGCGACGGCCTCGCTCAGGCGAGCCGTGTTCCAGTGGATGACGATCGCGGCGAGGAGGTTGAGCGCGGCCATCCGAAAATGTTGGCCCTCGGTCGTCCTATCGCGGATTTCGCCCTGTCGGCCGATCCGCAACGCGTTCTTCAACGCGTGGTGCGCCTCGCCCTTGTTGAGGCCGATCTGGACACGGCGCTGCATGTCGGTGTTCAGGACCCATTCGATCATGAACAGCGTCCGCTCGACGCGGCCGACCTCCCGCAGGGCGACGGCCAAGTCGTTCTGGCGGGGATAGGAGGCCAACTTCCGCAGGATCTGGCTGGGCGCGACGGTCCCAGCCGTCATTGTCGCCGCGATCCGCAGAATGTCGGCCCAGTTGGACGCGATCAGGTTCTCCCGGATCGTGCCGCCCGCCAGACCGCGCAGGTTCGGCGGCACGGCCTTCGGCTCGAAAACGTAGAGACGCTTAGACGGCAGGTCGCGAATGCGCGGGATGAACCGGTGGCCGAGGATCGAGGTGACGGCGAAGACGTGATCGGTGAAGCCACCGGTATCGGCGTATTGCTCCCTGATCCGCTTGCCGATCTCGTTGTTGAGCAGCCCGTCGAGGATATAGGGCGCTTCGCTGACCGTGGCCGGGATGGTCTGCGACGCGAAGGGTGCGAACTGGTCGGAAACGTGCGTGTAGGCTTTCAGACCTGGCTCGCGCCCGTATTTCGCGTTGATCAGGTTCATCGCCTCGCCCTGCCGGGTGGTGGGAAAGAACTGACCGTCGCTGGAGGCGGTCGTCCCCATGCCCCAGAACCGGGCCATCGGCAGGGCGGCCTGCGCTTCCACGACGCTCGCGAGCGCGCGGGCGTAAGCATCGCTCTCCACATGCCAGCGCGAAATCCGCATCAACTCCCAGAAGCCGTGGGAATTGCTGGCCTCGGCCATCTTGCTCAAACCGAGGTTGAGCCCTTCGGCCAGGAGCACGTTCATCAGGCCGATCCGGTCCTTCGGCGGAGCGCCAGTCCTGAGATGCGTGAACGCCTCGGTGAACCCGGTCGCGCGGTCTACCTCCAGCATGATGTCGGTGATCCGCGTCTCCGGTATGCGGCGGTAGAGATCGGACAGCAGGTCATCGGCCCCCTGCGGCGGTGCTGTCGGCAGCCGGCTCAGATGAAGCACGCCATTCTCGATCGAACCACCGGGGATCGCGCCCGCCTTCGCAGCCTTGGCCAGCTTTTCGAGACCGAGCTCCATTCGCGCATGGCGATCGGCCAGCCAGTCCTCGGGATCGAAGGGGACGGCGAGCCGCGCGCTCGCCTCTGCAGCCTGCGCGGGCACCAGCACCTGTTTCAGATCGCCGTAGCGCCGCGATCGTTCCAGCCAGATATCGCCCGAGCGGAACGCGTCGCGCAGGTGGAACATGACCGCGACCTCCCACAGGCGGTCGTCCCCCGCGGTCTGGATCTTCAGATGGCGGTGCCACTTCGACGTGCGCCGCAGAAAATCCGTCGGCCGGTTGTGAGCCCGGTCGGACCGGATCAGCTCGGCCGCGTCCAGAAGGGTTTTGGCCACGTCCGCCCCGTCGATTTCAAGGAGACGCAGCATCCGGGGCACGTACCGACGGAACCTCTTGTAGCCTTGCACGACATGAGAAATCGGGTCCGACGAAAGCGTGTCCGTCAGTCGGGCAGCGACGGCGACGAGGGCCTGCAAATCCGTCCATCCTGGACTGGATGATATGGCGTCCTCGAGGGATGCGTCGCCGTTCTTCGCTTCGAGAAGGGCCGTTCCCATATCGCGGAACGAGCGCAAGGTCTTCTGAAGCGCCGGTTGCGCCCCGTCCATACGAGCGTCGCACAGCCGGACAGCCTCCCGCCACGTCCGGCCGACGATCCGGTCGTGCGTCTCGACCACGGCATCCGCGATCGCGCGTCGCCATTCCGACACGCAGACGGCAAGAATAGCGTGGCGGCGGTTGTCGGGCAGATCGCGTAATCCGTCCGCGAAGTAGCGTTCCCCCTGCCGACGCAGACGGGTGATGCGATGATCCGGAACGCCGTGGAACACATCCGGCGGAACGTCGATCCGACGGAGATGATCGAGCCGGTCGAGTAGCCGGCGTGCGGCGCCCGAATTGTTCCCGACCTCGAACTTGCGCAGCCACACGAAGCGGGTCAGCCGGTCTTCGACCATCTCGGACAGTAGATTGTTGAGAACCGCGCATTCGTCATCGCTCAGGCGATCCGCGATCCTCGTCTCGATCCGTCTCTCGGCGGCGACCAGAGCATCGGCGCAGAGCCGTTCGATCGTGGATGTGGCGGGGAGGATGGTCAGGGTTCTCCGGCATTCCTCGACGAAGCGGCGGGCGATGTCCTCGTTGGAAACGGCGTGCTCTGCCTGGCCGTCGAGCCAGAGCTTCAGGTCGCGGGCACCGCGGCCGGAGAAAGTCCTGTAGCCGTAGAGCTGACGCAGGCTGGCCATATGCTCGTGCCGCGTTTCTTCGCGGGCGGCATAGGCGTCGAGATCGGCGTCCTTGAGGCCAAGTTGTGCGGCAAGAAAGTCGGTGATCTCAACTGGGATGACCTCACCCGGCAGCAGAGCGCGTCCGGGATAGCGCAGCGCGCAAAGCTGTAAGGCGAAGCCAAGCCGGTTTCGCGGACGCCTGCGCTGGCCGATATGATCGAGGTCTTCATCCGATAGCGTATAGTGCTTGAGCAGCCGCGGTTCGTCCGCGGGAAGGCCGAACAGGACCTCCCGTTGCTTCGGCGTCAGGATGGTCCGGTGCGCCATGTTTCTTTTGCTTTCGACTACTCCATTGCGTATCTTTGATTTCGATATCGGTTAAGGAAAAATATCAATGGCTAGGAGCGCTGATATTCGCCGACTGTCTCAAACGATCGTTTGCGACACATGCTGATCGGATACGCGCGGGTCTCCAAGGCCGACGGAAGCCAGTCGCTCGACCTGCAACGCGACGCCCTGATCGCCGCAAGCGTCGGCGAGGACCAGATCTATTCGGACCGAGCCTCCGGCAAGAATGACGAACGGCCCGGCCTCGAGGCATGCCTGAAGGCCCTCCGAGACGGTGACGTGTTAGTAATCTGGAAACTCGACCGGATGGGGCGCAGCCTGCACCACCTGGTGAAGACGGTCGCGTGGCTCTCCGAGCGCGGCGTCGGCCTGAAGGTGCTGACTGGTCAGGGCGCGCAGATCGACACGACCACGGCCCACGGACGGCTGTCCTTCGGCATCTTCGCTTCCCTCGCGGAGTTCGAGAGCGAGCTCATCCGAGAACGGACGATGGCCGGTCTTGCCGCTGCGCGCGCTCGGGGGCGGAAGGGAGGCCGCAAGTTCGCTCTGACCAAAGCCCAGCTGCGCATGGCACAGGCGGCGATGGCCAACCGAGACACCTCTGTTTCCGAACTGTGCAAGGAGCTGAAGATCAAGCCGGTGACGCTCTACCGCTATGTCGATCCCGAGGGAAATCTACGCGAGAATGGGAAACGGCTACTGGGCGCTTAGCGTAGGATTTCACACCCTCCCGCAAAAGACCCCTCATAGCCTGATCCCGATGATGAAGCTGCGCATGGCCTTCGTGCAGCATCTCATCGACCTGCAGGACGTCGGCGGAATGTCCGATATCGAGGTTGGCGGCGACACCATTCGGATCGGCGCGCTCGTCACCCAATCCGACCTGATCGATCATGCCGAACTGGCCGCCGCGGCCCCGATCCTGCGCGAAGCCGCCTTGCAGATCGCCGATCCGCAGGTCCGCTACATGGGCACCGTGGGCGGCAATGTCGCCAATGGAGATCCGGGCAACGACATGCCGGGCCTCATGCAATGCCTCGATGCGAGTTTCACGGTGGTCGGACCGGAGGGCACCCGCGAGATCCCAGCGCGGGAATTCTTCGAGGCGGCCTACATGACCGCACGCGAGGATAACGAGGTTCTGACCTCCATCACGTTCCCGAAGCCCTCCGGCGGCTACGCCTACGAAAAGCAGAAGCGCAAGATCGGCGATTATGCGACCGCGGCCGCCGCTGTGCAGATCGTCAAGGAGGGCGGCACCTGCAAAAGCGCCTCCATCGCGATGACCAACCTGAGCGATACGCCGATCTTCTCGGAGGCCGCGGGTGCCGCGCTCGTCGGAACATCGGTCGACGATACCGCGCTCGATGCCGCCGTGGCCGCGATGCTTGGCGATATCGACCCCACCGAGGACAATCGCGGCCCCGTCGCGTTCAAGAACCATGTGGCGGGCGTCATTCTGCGCCGCGCCATCGCACGCGCCTGGTCGCGGGCGTAAGGGAGGAAGAGCATGTCGAACAAGATGCACATCAAGCTGAACGTGAACGGCAAGAACGAGGAATTCCTCGCCGAACCGCGGGAACTTCTGATCTACACGCTGCGCGAGCGGCTCAACATCACCGGGCCGCATATCGGCTGCGAGACCTCGCATTGCGGGGCCTGCACCGTCACGATCAACGGAAAATCGGTCAAGGCCTGCACCATGTTCGTGGCCCAGGCCGACGGCGCGGAGATCACGACCATCGAAGGCATCGGCAGCCCGGACGCGTTGCATCCCTTGCAAACGGCGTTCAAGGAACATCACGGGTTGCAATGCGGCTATTGCACGCCCGGGATGATCACCCGTGCCACCAAGCTGCTGGAGGAAATCCCCAACCCGACCGAAGAAGAGATCCGCTTCGGGATGGCGGGCAATCTTTGCCGCTGCACCGGCTACCAGAACATCGTGAAATCCATTCAGGCCGCTGCGGCCGAGATGAATGCAGCCAAGGAGGCCGCGGAATGAAGGACGAGGTCACTCGCGAAGAACGCGTCGACAACCTCAAAGGTCTCGGCTGCTCGCGCAAGCGTGTCGAGGATGCGCGCTTTACCCAAGGCAAGGGCAATTATGTCGACGACATCAAGCTCGACGGAATGCTGTTCGGCGATTTTGTCCGGTCACCCTATGCGCATGCGCGGATCAAGAGCATCGACGCCTCCGCCGCGCTGGAAGTCCCGGGGGTTCTGGCGGTCCTGACCGCGGACGATCTGCGCCCTCTGGGCTTGCACTGGATGCCGACCCTTGCGGGCGACAAGCAGATGGTGCTGGCCGACGGCAAGGTGTTGTTCCAGGGCCAGGAAGTGGCCTTCGTGGTCGCCGAAGACCGTTACGCGGCGGCGGACGGCATCGAACTGGTCGAAGTGGACTACGAGGAACTTCCCGTCATCGTCGACCCGTTCGAGGCGCTGCAATCGGACGTGGTGCTGCGCGAGGATCTGGTGGCCGAGGACGGCTCCATCCCCGCAGGCGCGCACGGGCCGCGGAAACATGCCAACCACATCTTCACGTGGGAAGCGGGCGACAAGGAGCCGACCGAAGAGGTCATCGCCAATGCCGATGTCGTGGCGACCGAGTCCATGTACTACCACCGGACCCACCCCTGCCCGCTCGAGACCTGCGGCTGCGTGGCCTCGATGGACAAGGTCAACGGCAAGCTGACGCTTTGGGGCACGTTCCAAGCGCCGCATGCGATCCGCACCGTGGTCTCGCTCATCTCCGGCATCGAGGAGCACAATATCCGCGTGATTTCCCCCGATATCGGCGGCGGCTTCGGCAACAAGGTCGGCGCCTATCCCGGCTATGTCTGCTCGGTCGTGGCCTCCATCGTCACCGGCAAGCCGGTGAAGTGGATTGAAGACCGGATGGATAACCTGATGACCACCGCCTTTGCGCGGGATTATCACATGACCGGCAAGATCTCGGCTACCAAGGAAGGCAAGATCACCGGGCTGCATTGCCACGTCACCGCGGATCATGGCGGTTTCGACGCCTGTGCGGACCCGACGAAATTCCCGGCCGGGTTCATGAATATCTGCACCGGGTCCTACGACATCCCGACCGCCTATCTGGAGGTGGATGGCGTCTATACCAACAAGGCCCCGGGCGGTGTCAGCTATCGCTGTTCCTTCCGGGTTACGGAGGCCGTCTACTTCATCGAGCGCATGATCGAGGTCCTCGCGATCGAGTTGAACATGGATGCCGCAGAGCTCCGCCGGATCAACTTCATCAAGAAGGAACAATTCCCGTACACCGCAGCCCTTGGCTGGGAATACGACAGCGGAGACTACCACACCGCGTGGGAGAAGGCGCTGAAAGCGGTCGATTATGAGGGTCTGCGCGCCGAACAGGCCCAGAGGGTCGAGGACTTCAAGGCGGGCAAGACACGCTCCCTGATGGGGATCGGGCTATCCTTCTTCACCGAGATCGTGGGCGCGGGTCCGGTCAAGAATTGCGACATCCTCGGACTTGGCATGTTCGACAGTTGCGAGATCCGCATCCACCCCACCGGATCGGCGATTGCCCGGCTTGGCACCATCTCTCAGGGACAGGGCCATGCGACTACCTTCGCGCAGATCCTTGCCAGTGAAATCGGCCTGCCTGCGGACAGCATCACCATCGAGGAAGGCGATACCGATACCGCCCCCTATGGACTTGGCACATACGGCTCCCGCTCGACACCTGTGGCGGGTGCGGCAACCGCGATGGCCGGCCGCAAGATCCGTGCCAAGGCGCAGATGATCGCGGCCTACCTGTTGGAGGTGCACGACGACGACGTGGAATTCGACGTGGACCGCTTTGTGGTCAAAGGCGCGCCCGAGAAGTTCAAGACCATGAAGGAAATTGCCTTCGCCGCCTACAATCAGGCCATTCCGGGGATCGAGCCGGGCCTTGAGGCGGTCAGCTACTACGATCCGCCCAACATGACCTATCCGTTCGGCGCCTATGTGTGCGTCATGGACATCGACGTGGACACGGGCGTGCCGGAGATCCGCCGGTTCTATGCGCTGGATGATTGCGGCACCCGCATCAACCCGATGATCATCGAGGGCCAGGTGCATGGCGGCCTGACCGAAGCGCTGGCCGTCGCGCTGGGACAGGAGATCGCCTATGACGAGATGGGCAACGTCAAGACCGGCACGCTGATGGACTTCTTCCTGCCCACCGCATGGGAAGTGCCGAATTACGAGACGGATTACACCGTGACCCCCAGCCCGCATCACCCGATCGGTGCCAAGGGTGTCGGCGAAAGCCCGCATGTGGGCGGTGTGCCCTGTTTCTCGAATGCGGTGCAGGATGCCTTCCGTCCCTTCGGCAATCGTCACACGAACATGCCGCATGACCATTGGCGGATCTGGCAGACGGCCAACAAGCTTGGCTTGCATGGCTGAGAACAATGTCAGGGCGGGCTTTGCCCCGCCCTGCGGAGACCCGCATGACCTGGACTGATCTGAAAACCGCGCTGGCCGGTCAGGGCTACGTCGCCTCCGACGATCTGGCCGTCGCACTCCAGCTTGCCCTGTCGCTGGAACGCCCGCTTCTGCTTGAAGGGGCCGCCGGCGTGGGCAAGACGGAGATCGCCCGCACCTTGTCGGTCGTCCAAGGCACGCAGCTCTTGCGCCTTCAATGCTACGAAGGTCTGGACGCGGCCCAGGCGATCTACGAGTGGAATTACCAGCGGCAATTGCTGACTATCCGCGCCGCCTCAGAGGCCGGAGAAACCGGCAAGGCCGTGGAGGAGCGTATCTTTTCGCGGGATTTCCTGCTGGAACGCCCTTTGCTGGCCGCGATCACGCAGGACAAGGCGCCCGTGCTGCTGATCGATGAAATCGACCGCGCCGATGAAGAGTTCGAAGCCTACCTGCTTGAAATCCTGTCTGATTTCCAAATCTCCATTCCCGAGCTTGGAACGATAAAGGCGGTCACCCGGCCGATTGTGATCCTGACATCGAACGGCACACGGGATCTATCGGACGCCCTGCGCCGCCGTTGCCTTTATACCTATGTCGAATACCCCGACCGGGCGACCGAGTTGGCGATCCTCAAAGCGCGCTGCCCCGAGGTCGAGGCGCGGCTTGCCGATCAGATCGTCGGTTTTGTGCAGAAACTGCGTGAAGAAGAGTTGGAGAAAACGCCCGGCGTCGCGGAGATGCTGGATTTCGCGGCGGCCCTCATGGGCCTCGGCATCGCCGATCTGACCGAGAGCCCCGCGGTGCTGCAATCGACCCTGACGACCCTGCTCAAGACGCAAAGCGATCAGGCGCAGATCACGCGCGAAGTCGCCGGACGCATCGCCGGAAAAGCGGCATGAGCTGCGTGACGAAATTCGCAAGCCGCGATCCGGGGCCTGCCGCACGGATGGCGGGATTTATCGCCCATCTGCGGGAAAACGGGCTGCGGCTTGGCGTGGCCGAGGCGGATGTGGCGATGGCGGCGCTCTGCGAGGTGGACGCGATCCGTCCGGATGACAGCCGCCGCGCGCTCCGCGCCGTCTGCACCGGCTGCAAGGAGGAGGCGGAGCGGTTCGACGATCTGTTCGACAGCTACTGGATGGATATGGGTCGCGTCAGACAGAAGGTGATCCCGACGCCGAAAAGCCCCGCCAGCGATGCCGTGCATTCGTCTCGGGATGCCAAGGGTCAGGATGCGGCAGCGGCGGGTTCGGCCACAGCGCCTGATGCGGAGGGCGGCGAGGCCGACAGCGATGGCACCGGCAAACTGATCGCCACAAACCAGCAGAATATGGCGCGGAAGGACCTGCGCGATCTGGTCCGCCCCGAAGAGATTGCCGCGGCCGAGGAGGTCGCGCGCCGCATCGGGGCTGCACTGCGCGACACACGATCCCGCCGCCGGATCGCAGCGCGCAAAGGCGACCGGCTGCATTTTCGCAAGACCATTCGTCGGAGCCTCGCCACTGGCGGAGAGCCCCTGCATCTGGTGCGCAAGAAGCGCCCGGATCGGACATTGAAGATTGTGGCGCTGTGCGATGTCTCGGGCTCGATGTCGGTCTATTCACAGGTGTTTCTGGCGTTCCTCGCGGGACTCCTGCGGGCCGATACGGCGGCCGATGCCTACCTTTTTCACACCCGCCTCGTGCGCATCACCGAAGCGCTGCGCGACAAGGACGCGACGCGCGCCATCGGGCGCATGTCGCTCATGGCCGACGGGTTCGGGGGCGGCTCCAAGATCGGCCCGTCGCTGATGCGTTTCGCGGATACCTATGCCAAGCGGTTCGTCGACGGGCGCAGCGTCGTGCTGATCCTGTCGGATGGCTACGACACCGCACCGCCGGAGCTGATCGCGGACGGTTTGGCCAAGTTGCGCAAGCGGGGCTGCAAGGTGATCTGGCTCAACCCGCTGAAAGGCTGGGCCGATTACGCACCCGTGGCCGCGGGCATGGCGGCAGCCCTGCCCTATCTCGACGCCTTCAAGCCCGCCAATACGCTTGCCGATCTGGCCGCGCTTGAAAAGGAACTAGCAACGCTATGACCCCGGCCGAGTTTCTCTCAAGCGATCTTGCCGAAGCGGCGCAGGCCTTGCGCGACAGGGATGAACCCTTCGCTTTTGCCACCATCGTGCGCACCGCCGGATCGACGGCGGCCAAGCCGGGTGCGAAAGCGCTTCTGAGCGCGGACGGGACGATCCTTCAGGGTTGGCTGGGCGGCGGCTGCACCCGAGGTGCGGTCAAACGCGCGGCCCTTCAGGCGTTGCGCGACGGCACCCCGCAGCTCGTTTCTGTGGCACCTGAGGATCTGCTGGCAGAGAAAGGCGTGGTCGCGGGGGACGTTGTGGACGGCATGAAGTTCGCCCGGAACGGCTGCCCGTCGCGCGGGACGGTCGATATCTTCATCGAACCCTGCCTGCCGCTGCCGCAGCTCGTCGTCATGGGCGCATCACCCGTGGCCCAGGCCCTCAGCGCACTGGCGCCCCAGTTTCATTGGTCCGTCGCAGGCACGCCGCATCGGACCGGACAGCACCAGCAGTGTTTTGTCGTTGTCGCCACTCAGGGGCAAGGCGACCTCGATGCTCTCAAGATTGCGCTGTCGGCCAATGCACGCTGTGTGGCCTTCGTCGGTAGTCGACGGAAGTATGCGGCGCTGGCCTCAAGGCTGGCCGAAGCCGGGCTCGATCAACCGGCGATCGCCTCTGTCAAAGCGCCTGCAGGTCTCGATCTCGGGGCCGTGACGCCAGAGGAAATCGCCCTCTCGATCCTGGCACAACTGGTGCAGATCCGGCGCGCCGAGGTGAAGCACTCCGATGGCTGACGCCACAGGCATCATTCTGGAAGCGGGTCTGCCGCGCAGATCCGAAGCGTGTTCAGGCGCGCAGACTGCGCCAATCCCGATTTCGCCGAATATGCACACATACGGGGCCCGCGTCGACATCAGGTTGGAGGACAGCGCATGAAGATTTTAAGCACAATCGCCGCGCGATTGCGGCGCAGGTTCGCTTTGTCACCGGAGCAGGTCGAGCATTTGGCCTCCATTAAATTCCCCTGCTGCTGAGAACGATACCCCATCGAGTAAGCGGACGAATTCGTCATCAACGCACCAAAAGATCAGGTCTATGCCGCGCTGAATGCCCCCGAGGTTCTCAAGCAACCCATTCCCGGCTGCGAAGAGCTCATTGAACAATCCGGGACTAAACATGTGGCGAAAGCGTCGTTGAAAGCCGGACCGGCGAAAGCCGAATTCACTGATGGCGCGCCCCGATGACCGGGACGCGCCGTCAAAGGTGGTAGGCAGGATCAGCCAATAAGGCCGCTATCGTCGCGCTTGATCGCGATGACGGAGGACCGCGCCAGCGAACCGCCGTGATCGGGCCAGTCGCCGCCATCGTCGCCCGGGTGCTGGATGCCGACGAACATGGTGCGGCGGTCCGACGACCAGGTCAGGCCCGTTACCTCGCAGCCCTTCGGCCCGGTGAGGAAGCGGCGGATTTCGCCAGTCTCGGGGTCGCCCGCGAGCATCTGGTTGTTGCCCATGCCGGCGAAGTCGCCTTCGTTGTCGTCATTGCCGTCGGTCTGGATCCAGATCAGGCCGGTTGTGTCGATCACCATGCCGTCCGGCGAGTTGAACAGGTTGCCCTCATTGATGTTCGACGAGCCCGCCTGTGCATCATCATGCACGGTTGGATTGCCGGCCATCACGTAGAGGTCCCACTCGAACCCGGTGGCGCCGTGATCGCCACCCTCGGGCCGCCAGCGTACGATCTGACCGTAATTGTTCAGCTCGCGCGGGTTCGGCGCGTTGACCGTCATCGGCTCGCCACCGGCATTGGTGCGGACCGTCCCGTCATCGTTGAGCGCGCCGCGACGCGAATTGTTGGTCAGGCAGCAATAGGCCTCGGACGCGGTCGGGTTGACGGCGATCCATTCGGGGCGGTCCATCGTCGTTGCGTTGACGGCAGAGCCCGCCATCCGCGTGAAGACCGCAATGCGGGCTTCGTCCATCCCGGTGGTTGCCGGCGTCAGCGCCACCCATTCCCCGGTCTGGTCGTCTGCGAAGACGGCTGCGTGCAGCGTGCCTTCCGACAGCAGCGTGGAGGTATCTTCGCCTTCGACATAAGCGTCACGGCTAACCCACTTGTACATGTACTCGCCCCGCTCATCGTCGCCCATATAGACAACGAGGCGCCCGTCATTCGCGATCGCGTAGGCCGCATTCTCGTGCTTGAAGCGGCCGAGTGCCGTGTGCTTGACCGGGGTGGATTCCGGATCGGCCGGGTCGATCTCGACGATGTAGCCCGCACGATGCGGCTCATTGTGATTGACCGATGTGTCGAACCGCGCGTCCCACTTGTGGTAATCGTAGCCCCAGCCGTCTGCGCCGATCCCGTAGCGCTCATAGCCGGCATCGAGATCGAGCGGCTTCTGGTCCTGACGCTGTTCGGTGGAGCCGAAGTAGCCGTTGAAGTTCTCTTCGCAGGTCAGGTACGTGCCCCAGGGCGTCCGGCCCGAACCGCAATTGTTGAATGTCCCGAGCGCGTTCATGCCGTCCGGATCGGCGTCGGTCTTGAGCAGGTCATGACCGGCAGCCGGGCCATCGAAGGTCATCGGCGTGAGATGCGTGATGCGACGGTTGTAGGGGCTGTCGACAACGACGGACCAGCCATTTTCGCCCTCCGCGACTTCCATGACGGACACGCCCTGGAGGTTCTGCAGGATGCGCACGTCGTCGAGCGATCCGGGCGTCCCGTCCTCGGTATGGGGCAGGTTCACCGGGCGATTGGTGTATTCACTGTTCACGACGATGATCTCGCGGCCATCGACGTTGAACAGCTCCATGCCGTCGGTATTCTCCCCGAAGACCTTGTCGGACATTTCGACGGAGACGCCTGCGGCCGGATCCCATGCGCCCTCCGCCTCGGAGAAGAGCGGATCGCCCCATCGCACGAGCACGTTCCACGAATAGCCTTCAGGGACGTGGATCGTGTTGTCGGTCGCGGTCGGGATCGCTTCGAACGGGAACCGCGAAGCACCTTGGGCAAGCGCGGTGGAGCCCTTCAGAAAGCCGGTGCCCATGACAGCCGCGCCGGAACCGAAGGCAAGAACACCCCCGAGAAAGCCGCGACGCGAGATCGCACGCTCGACCACGCGGTCGAATTCCTGAACTTCGGGGCGCGGAAAATTGAGCTCGTCCCAATCATCTGCGGACATTTTGGTGGTATCGACATCTTTCATGTCATCTCTCCCTGGCTGGTTGCTTGGTCGCGAAGGCGCCCATGGAATCGGGCGCATGACGCACGCCAATTTTGGTACGCGACCGACGTGACAATCTGGTGACTGCCGCGCGGTCGGGGCCCGATGTCAGGGCTGTTCTGTCTGAGCCTCTATGCGCCATGGGATCTGGATTTGCGGGCGCAGCGAGGCGCAGGAGCGCCACGCGTCGGCACAGGCCGTACCCGCCGATCATCAGTTTGCCGGGCGCCGGCCCCATTGCATGGGAGAACCCTTAGGCGAAGCGGACACTTATAAAGAGCGAAACACCCCCGGCTCGCCCGCGTGCAAGGCCCACAGCGTTCCCGCAGCCGAGGTCTGACGCTTGCGCTACCATTCCGGGGCCTCATAACGCCACGCGCATTGCGCAGTAGGGCGTATGTCCTGAAAGGCATCACTCCGCGCGGTGACGCATTCCTTCTGCCGATGCGGGATGGCCCTCACCCCAAATCCGCGCCGCATCCGAGGCGACAAGGCGGCTTTGCAAGACCTCGAGCGCGGCGATGGCTTTCGAGGGATCCCCGGTTTTCGACAGCGCCTTGCTATAGGCCTTGTGCACCGATTTCGGGCGCCATGGCAGATTGGCCGTGGCAACCCACGCGCGCAGCTCCGGGGGCAGCCGGTCGTATTCACGCATCGAATCGTCCCGGCGGCGACTGCGTTTCAGGGTCGTTCGGCCCAGGTTCCCACGCATCAAACGGCCTCCTCTGGATCGTCGATAGGGTCAAGCACGAGAACGAGCCGCGTGGCGCCTGTCCCTTCGATGGGCGGCGAACGGTGCAGGAGGCCCGCCCGCGGGCTTTCCGGCCAGAGCGTGCCGCGCAGGAGGATCGGCGCGCCGGTCGGCACGGTGAAGATGCGCTGCGGCTCCGCGCCATCGGTCGAGATGGCGTATTGCGTGCCGGTGCCGCGATAGGTGCAGACCAGCCGTGCCGTCACCGCATCGATGTGGAACCTGCGGCAGGCATTCGTCGTGACAACGTCGAGCCGCAGACGGAGCCAGCGCGCGCGCATCAGCGTGGCAAAAATATCTGCAAGAGCCGCGATATCGTCTACCAGGCGATCGCGCTCCGGGCAGTCAGGCGTGCCGGACAGATCGCAGATCTCGGAGGCGGCGGCGCGGACGGCGTCCGGCCGCAGAATCACCCGGGCCTTGGGCAGACGCTCCGCATCGAGCCCGTCGATCCAGGATTGGAAGCTGGGCAATGGCTGCCGACGCCAGATCGCAGCGGCGCAGCCCGGACGATGGAGCGCCGAAAGCCCTTCGGGTGTATCGGCGACACCGACGCCGATGGCCGCATCCGTGACGATTTCCCGAACGAGCGTCATGCTGCCTCCGCGCGGCGCCAGGCGGGAAAGGGATCGGGCAGGTCCGGCAAGGCATCCGGGCCCGGCGCGCGATGTTCAGGTAAAAGGCATGCATCGAGCCGTGCCTTCAGCGACGCCCAGTCAATTCCGGTCCCGATGAAGACGATTTCCTGTCGCCGGTCGCCCCAGGGTTCGACCCAATGCGTCGCCATGTAGTCACGCGCGCTGTCGTGATCCGGCCAGCGCTCCTTCGGGACGGATGCCCACCATGTCCCGAGCGGCTTGACCGAGGACAGCGCGCCCGCGAGGGAGAATTCCGCCACCCAATCCGGGCGGGTCGCGATCCAGAAATGCCCCTTGGCCCGGATCACGCCGGGGAGATCGCCATTCAGAACCGCGAGGATCTTCTCGGGCTCGAAAGGTTGCCGTGCGCGATAGACAAAGGACGCGACGCCGTATTCCTCCGTCTCGGGGACATGGTCGGCAAAGCCATAGAGCTCCTTGGCCCACATCGGGTGTTCATGCGCCTTCTCGAAATCGAAAAGACCGGTATCGAGGATCGCGTCAGCCGCCACGTCGGAATGATTGGTCTCGATGATCTTCGCATCGGCGTTCAAGCTGCGGATGATCTTGCGCGCAGCATCGGTGCGCTCGGGCCCTGCATCCGCGACCTTGTTGAGGATCACCACATCCGCGAATTCGATCTGCTCGACGAGCAGGTTCACCAGCGTGCGGTCGTCCTCCTCGCCCAGCGTTTCGCCCCGATCACGGAGGAAATCGTGACTGGAATAGTCATTGAGGAGGTTCACCGCGTCGACCACGGTGACCATCGTGTCCAGCCGCGACACGTCCGACAGGCTGTCGCCGGACTCGTCGCGGAAATCGAAGGTCGCAGCGACGGGCAGCGGTTCCGAGATGCCCGTGGATTCGATCAGCAGGTAGTCGAAGCGGCCCTCGGCCGCGAGGCGACGTACCTCCTGCAGCAGGTCGTCGCGCAGCGTGCAGCAGATGCACCCGTTCGACATCTCGACCAGCGTCTCATCTGTCTGGCTGAGATTGGCACCACCTTCGCGCACGAGATCGGCGTCGATATTCACCTCGGACATGTCGTTGACGATGACCGCCACACGTCGGCCTTCCCGGTTGTTCAGCACGCGGTTAAGGAGTGTCGTCTTGCCTGCGCCCAGAAAGCCGGACAGCACGGTGACGGGAAGACGGGGATCGGTCATGGGATGAAAACCTCGTTTGAAGGGGTGGGCTCTGGGTCCCGCGTCATGCGGGCGCGCAGCATGTCGAGGCTGCGCTGGAGTTCGGGTTGAGAGATGTCGCGCGCGATCACGACGATGCGCGAACGCCGGTCGTGTCCGGGCCAGTTGCGCATGGGCACCGGCGCGTCGAAGACGTGCTGCACCCCGTGAAAGACGAAGGGCATTTCGATATCTTCGAGAAACACGATGCCCTTCACCCGCAATATATCGGGACCACGCAGATTGATCAGCGTGTCTAGCCAGATGTCGAACACGTCCGGCGGGACCGGATCGTCCAGCACGATGGAGGCCGTCCCGATGCGGTCGTCGTGGGGCGCAGCGGCGGGCTCTGTCCGCGCGGGTTGCGCAAGGCCGGACAGGTTCGCCAGCGGATCATGCGCCGACGGAGATGCGGGTGCGGTCCCGCGCGTCCAGGCCAGAACGTCGGAGACCGCCGCGTCCGGGCGAAGACCGCTCAGGCCCCAGATCTGCTCCGGCACGCCATCGCCGCGGACGGCATGAAGAAGGCGTGCGCCGGGATTGATCGCCGTCAGGCGCGCCTCGAACCGGGCCAACTGCTCCGGCGTGACAAGATCCGTCTTGCTGAGCACGATCAGATCGGCCGTCGCCGCCTGCGATACAGCTTCGAATTGTGCATCGAGGGTTGCCGGACCGTTCACCGCGTCCGCCACGGTCACGACGCCGTCGAGGCGGGTTGCGTGCGCAAGAACGGGGTCGACCTGCAAGGTCTGCATGATCGGGCCGGGATCGGCGAGGCCTGTCGTCTCGATCACGATCCTGTCGAAGGGCGTGGCCTGCTTGCCCCCGCGCGCCAGGCGCGCGATTGCGCCCGGAGCCCGCCGTTTCAGAAGATCCGCGATGGTGCGGCTCAGATCGCCCCGGATCGAACAGCAAAGGCAGCCTGACCGCATCAGGATCGTGTCGTCCTCGGCATGCTCAATCAGATCGTGATCGAGACCGGCCTCACCGAATTCATTGACGATCACGGCAATGCGCTCAGACGAGGCATCGCCAAGCACGGCATTCAAAAGCGTCGTCTTCCCGGCCCCTAGAAAACCGGTCAGGAGCGTCACGGGGATGCGGGTGTCGGTCATGCGCAGCTCACCGGACCGCGGGGGTGATCGCCAATTTCCGCGGTGGACGTGGCGGGTTTTTCGATCTTGTCGGCGTCCATTGAACGGAGCGACGCGGCTTTGGCCTCCGATCTCGCGTCCAACTCGGAGGGAGTGCGAAGAAACGCATAGAAGAAACGTCTGATGACACTGTCACGGTCGCGTTTCCGAATGACACGCGTCCGTGGCTTCAATGCAAAGTTGAGAGCTTGGCCGCCTTCTGCCTGTGCGTTTTCATCAGTCTGCGCGCGATGGGTCGTATCGGTTATCATTGCCGGTCCGGTGTTCGAATGAATCGGTGTAATGTTATGTCATAACTTTTCTGAGATGCAACTCGATAGGAGGCTGCGGATGATGCGTCCACGTCACTGACGGTTGCGTTGGGTTGGCCCCGGCACATCGGCCAATATGCGGAAACCCCTATCCAAAGGGCACAAGGTCAGTCCGCAACGAAAACTGCGATAACGACGACACCCCGAGACGCGTCATTCATGCGCCTTCTGCGGTCTCAACCAAAATTCGAACGGGCGCACGTGGTCCTGACCACTCAGGCAGGGGGTGTCCGCAAACCGCATTGGTCCGCTCTGCGGACACAACGCGGTCAGCCGCGCCGTGCCTCTGAAACCGCAGCGAATTCCGCGACGCCCTCATCCGCTCCATCGGTGAAGCTCGCGACGGTCACCGGTCTCGGCAGATCGGGGAAGTGGTAGACGGCATTGACGCAGAATGGGCCAGCGCCGGAATGGCCGATGGCGCGACCGACATCCCCGCATCGCCCGCTCATGAGGCCAAGTGCGTATCCACATTCCGTCCAAGGGCGACCCTCAATGGCCCCGCCAAGTGGGCGCTGGACCAGCATTTCACCAAAGACGGACGCATTGAGCAACTTGCCACGGAACAGGGCATGCAAGAGCCTCGCGGCATCGGCGGCACTGCCCACAAGGCAGCCGTGATACACCCAGCCCGGATGATACCCCTTCGTCACTGTCCAGTGGGCACGCTCGAAATCGCGACGCGTGACGGCAAGCTCGATACTGTCGAGGCCGAGCGGATCACAGATTATGTGCTTGACCAGGTCGGCAAAGGGCCGCTCAGCCACGTCTTCAATCAGATCCCTTGCGAGCATGTATCCAAGATTGGAATAGGCCCAGCCTTGTCCGGGAGCGAAAAGTCGGCCCTGCGCCATTGTGATCTCGCGCAGATGCTCGGCGGTCCACGGCTGCTCATTTCGTGCAACCGCCTCCCTGTAGTCGGGAACAGTGAAGTAATCCGGCAGGCCGGACGTGTGATTGAGCAGCTGACGCAGAGTGAAGTCGTAACCTGTCACGTGCCTGTCCAGATCGAGCCGCCGTTCCTGCGCCATCCGCAAGGCACAAATGGCAATGACCGTCTTGGTAAAGCTCCAGTAGGGGAACACTTCTGTCCCGCCCGTCTGATGCGCGTCATCAGACACGAAGATACGATGCGTAAAGACGGGTCCGGTCACACTCATCTGTCCAGAGTAAGCGTTCACCGCATGACAGCAATGGCCTCAAAGCGATCATGCGGCAGTGCGGCAGATGAACCGATCGGGAAAATGACAAGAGAGCGAACCACTACTCACCTCAGACACGCGCAAGGGCCGTGCGGATGGCGCTCGACAATCAAGGCGACTTCCAGTGCGAGTTAGCGTCCATTCATTTATTGCTTAAAGCTATATTCCTCAGAAATCTTTTTCCCTTTGCACGGAACACAACCTGAGCGCGATGCGTAGGTTGTCTACCGGCGCTCCAACGAGGTGAGTGCGGTTGTCGCAGAAGGGAGACGTCATGCACGAGCTCGCTCGCCGTCTGGGTCTGAAGACCGACCCGGTCATATTTTTCTCTGCCGCCATTTTCATGGTCATTTTTGCAATCGCGCTGGTCTCGATGCCTGGCTTTATCGGTGATGCCTTTGCCGCGGCCCGGGCTTGGATCGTCACCAACTTGGGATGGTTCTTCATCCTTGGCGTGAACGTCTGGCTCGGCTTCCTGATCTGGATCTCATGTTCGCGCTTCGGAAATGTCCGACTGGGGGCCCGGGATTCTCGGCCGGAATACTCCTTCACGTCCTGGTTCGCGATGCTCTTTGCCGGTGGCATCGGGACCGTTCTGATGTTCTGGGGCGTGGCCGAACCCATGAGCCACTTCTCGACGCCACCACTGCCCGGTGTGGAGCCCTACTCTCCTGAGGCCGCTCAAGACGCGATCTCCATCGCGCTTTATCACCTGGGCTTGCACACGTGGACGATCTTCACGCTACCCGGCTTGGCCTTTGCCTACTTCATCTATCGGTATCAGCTGCCGGTCCGCGTCAGCTCGGTTTTCTACCCGCTCCTGCGCGAAAAGATCTACGGTCCCATCGGCAAAACCATTGATGTGGTCGCAATCCTGGGCACGCTTTTCGGCGTCGCAGTCTCTCTGGGGCTGGGATCAAGCCAAGTCGCTGCGGGCCTCAATGAGCTTTTTGGAACCGGCGACGGCCCCGCAGTTCAAATCATGATTATCGTGGTCCTGACAGCCGTCGCGGTTGGATCCATCGTTGCCGGGCTTGATGGTGGCGTCAAACGTCTGTCGAACATCAATATCGCCATGGCGGTCGCCCTGATGGTCTTTGTCCTGATCACTGGCTCGACGCTGTTTTTGTTGCGTGCGGTCGTGGAGACTGCAGGACTGTACCTTCACAACCTGCCGCGTCTGGCGTTCTGGAATGACATGCTGGCCGATGGCAGCCCCCAAACAGATGATTGGGGGTGGCAGGGCTCATGGACGGTTTTCTACTGGACGTGGACGGTGACCTGGTCCCCGTTCATGGGCCTCTTCGTTGCGCGGATTTCCAAGGGGCGAACAATCCGGGAGTTCGTGCTCGGCGTTCTGCTGGCGCCTTCGCTCTTCACTCTGATCTGGTTCGCCATCTTTGGCTGGCAGGCGATGGCCTTCGACGGGATCGGTTCTGCGGCCCGTGACCAGATGGGAGATGCTGCGGGGCAGCTCAGCGAAGCTGTTTCGAACTCCATACCCTTGGCCATGTTCGCCTTCCTTGAGAACTTCCCGTTCACGACCTTCCTGCAGGGTTTCAGCGTGATCATCGTGGCCATCTTCTTCGCCACGTCTTCGGATTCCGCATCACTCGTTGTGGATATGCTATGCACCGGAGAGGAACATGCCGGTCCCGTCCAGCAGCGGCTCTTCTGGGGGATTTCAGAAGGCAGTATTGCGGTCCTTCTGATCTTGCTTGCGGGCACGGCGGGCCTCACTGCGCTACAGCAGGTCATCACCGTCGTGGGGCTTCCGGTCTTCTGTCTTGTGTTCATGATGATACCCTCGATCATCAAGGGCCTTCACGTCGAGGAGATCGATCACGTGACAGTCGGATCGCGGCCCTCACCCGAGGATCTGCATGGCAATGAGAAAGCTGATCCGGCCGAATGAATGAGGTCGTCACCGAGATATGTGTCGGCTGGGGCGACCACATATGGCGACATCAAGATCCGCGAGTTCCCAGCGATCATTGGCGTGGTGTCTTTCCTCATCGGCGAAGGCTTCTCGCGTGCCGGTGTGCCGCTCGAAAAAGGCAAGCGAACGACGCCTATGCTCGCCGCGAAGCCGGACCGGTAATGCAGTGCACTACATTGCCTCGCTGGGCGCCGTCTCCGTCGTGATCCGCATCGCGGTGTCTTTCAGCAAAGGCCCCGCCCTGTCGCGAAACGCCGCATCGAACCGGCTCAGCATGCCGAAAGTCGACAGCGTCAGGCTCAGATGCCCGTCCATGCGAACCGGCACCGAGATCGCGCCGATATCAGGTTCGTTGTCGCCCTGATTGATCGCGATGCCCGTGCGCCGGATATCCGCAAGCGTCGCCTCCAGCGCATCCACGACATCGGCCCCAAGCCCCTGCGACGCCGCCCAGGCCTTGCGAGCCCGTGGCGACATGTCGGACAGGAACAACCGGCCCTGCGCCGTGCTGAGCATCGGCAAGGTGGTGCCCAGTTCGATCTGGACCGAGATGGCCCGGCGCGCCCGGGACACCGCAACGCATAACGGCCCACGCGGCGTGAAGCGGCAGGCCATGACCGCCTCGCCCAGTTGCTGCTGCAGATTGTCCATCGCCTCCTGCAGACCGGCAGGAAGCGGCGCCAGAGAATCCGCCATGCGGCCCAGCCGGGTCAGTCGCGGCCCCGGCGCGAAGACCCCGCGCCGCACGGAGGTCAGCGCCCCCACCGCCTCAAGCGTCGACAGAAATCGGTGCGCAGTGGCCGCGGACATGCGCAGCTCCTGCGCGACGATCTCCGCGTTGAGGTCCGGGCGGGCATCGCCCAGCAGCTCGAGCACGTCGAACGCCTTCACGACGGACAGGTTTACAGGTGTGGACACGACAAGTTCCGTGTGGCTGCAGTTGACTCACGATGCGAATATATCTCATCATGTGCAATATATTTCTCGAATTGTGATATAAAGGTGGAACTTCGATGCTGGACAAGCCGGGAAATACATCCATCACCGCGGGCGGCGCTATCTTCGGTAAACTCAAAGCCCTCGGGGTGGATTACGTCTTCTCCAATTCCGGCACCGACTTCCCGCCAATCATCGAGGGTCTGCTTGAAGCGCGGCACGCCGGGCTCGATCTGCCCGTGCCGGTAACCGTCCCGCATGAACATGCCGCCGTATCGATGGCGCACGGCTATTGGCAGGTAACGGGCCGTCCGCAGGCGGTGCTGCTGCACACCAATGTCGGCCTGTCGAACGGAGCTACAGCCGTGATCAACGCGTGGTGCGATCAGGTACCGATGATCCTGATGTCGGGACGGACGCCGGTGACCGAACACAGCCGTTTTGGAGCGCGGACCGTGCCGATCGGCTGGGGGCAGGAGATGTTCGATCAGGAGGCGCTGATCCGCGAGACGACGAAGTGGCACTATGAGCTGCGCTTCCCCGACCAGATCGCCGAATTGATGGATCGCGCCTGGGCCATTGCCAATTCGACACCGAAAGGTCCGGTCTATCTCAGCCTGCCCCGCGAGGTGCTGTGCGAACCCTGCCCGCAGGATGGATTGAACGCGCCCTCCCGGATGGCGCCCGTCACGACCGCGCCGGACGACGCGGCCCTGGGACAAGCCGCGCGCGTCTTGGCATCGGCGAAATCACCCCTGATCATCGCGCAAAGAGGGGCTGGCAGCGATGCGGGCTTCGCGGCCCTTGCCCGGATGTGCGAAGACTACGCGCTGCCCCTGTCGCATTACTGGTCGAACCAGCTCGCGCTGCCGCTGTCCCATCCCTGTCAGGTCGGGGCCGATCCGGCGCCTTGGCTCAAGCAGGCCGATTGCGTGCTGGTACTCGATGCGCTGGCCCCGTGGTTTCCCGACAAGGTCACCCTGCGGGACGATGTCACGATCATACAGGCGGGTCCCGATCCGTTGTTCTCGCGCACGCCGGTTCGCAACTTTCAGGCCGATATCACGCTCGCGGGCCCAACGGAGACGATCATCCGCCGCTTGAGCGACGCCTTGGCGACGGAAGACGTGGGGGAAGACGTATACGCCAAGCGGCGCGACAGGATCGCCGAAGCCGCCGCGAAAGACAGGACCGCCGTGACCGCCCTAGCCGAAGCAGGTGCGCAGGAACCGATGACGAAGGATTGGGTCAGCCTCTGCCTCGGGCGGGCGATCCGCGCCTCCGGCAAACGCGCGACCGTGTTTCACGAGTTGGGCTGCCCCTTACCGCCGCTCGATCTTGAGGCGCCGGACAGCTATTTCCAGGAACCGCATTCGGGCGGGCTCGGCTGGGGATTGCCCGCCGCGATCGGCGCGCAAATGGCCCAGCCCGAGCGGTTGATCTTCGCCACCATGGGCGATGGCAGCTACATGTTCGCCAACCCGACCGCCTGCCATCTCGTGGCCGAAGCGCATGAATTGCCGGTCATCACTCTGGTCCTGAACAACGAGGAATGGGGCGCGGTCCGCCATTCCGTCGAGGGGCTTTATACCGACGGCGAGGCCCGGCGCGCGAACGAAGTGCCGCTCACATCGCTGCGCCCCAGTCCCGATTTCACGCAGACAGCAGCGGCCAGCCGCGCCTATACCGAAACCGTCACCGCCGGTGCGGATCTGCCTGCAGCGCTTGACCGCGCGATCAAGGTCGCGACGGAGGAGCGACGGCAGGTCCTGTTGAACATCGCCATCGCTCGCGCTGCTGTCTGAGCGGATCAGGCGGCAGCCAAGCCCAGGATCTCGCGCGCTTGCGCGGTCGTGGCCACCGTCCGGCCTGCCGCCTCAACATGGGCGACCGCGCGCTCCACAAGTGCGGCATTCGACGGGGCGAGCGTGTCCTTGTCGAGACGGATATTGTCCTCTAGCCCCGTGCGCAGATGGCCCCCGGCCTCTGCGGCCCATTGGTTCAGCTCTGACTGATGCCGCCCGATGCCGGCCGCACACCAGGGCGCATCTGCGCCGAACAGCCGCTGCACCGTCTCCACGTAGAAATCGAAGACCCGGCGATCCACCGGCATGGCGTTCTTCACGCCCATGACGAATTGCACATACGGCACGCCTTCCAGCTCGCCCCGGTCCTGCATGAGCTTCGCCTGGAAGATGTGGCTCAGATCGAAGGCCTCGATCTCGGGTTTCACACCGTATTTGCGCATCTCCGAGGCGAGCCACGCCACGAGTGCCGGATCGTTTTCATAGACGCGGGTCGGGAAGTTGTTTGAGCCCACGGAGAGCGACGCCATGTCCGGCGACAAGGGCAGCATTCCGCCCCGGTCCTTGCCGGCTCCGGACCGTCCGCCGGTCGAGAGCTGAACGATCATGCCCTTGCAATGCTGCTCGATCCCCTCTTTCAGGCGCGCGAAGCGCTCAGGGTCGGAAGTGGGGCGCCCCTCATCGTCCCGCACATGGCAATGCGCGATGGCCGCGCCCGCCTCGAGCGCCGCATGGGTCGACTCGATCTGTTCTGCAATCGTGACGGGCACGGCGGGGTTGTCCGCCTGCGTGGGCACGGACCCGGTGATTGCAACACAGATGATAGCGGGGGTGGTCATATCTTACGCCTCTTGAATGGGTCCGGGATCAGTTTTGCAACAATAGCGGCAGTCCGAGCGTAAGCGAAGGGAAGGCCAGCAGAATTCCGACCCGCACGATTTCCGACAGGAAGAAGGGGGCGACGCCCTTGAAGGTTGTCATCATCGGCACGTCGCGGGCCAGCGAGGAGATGACGAAGACGTTCATTCCGACGGGCGGCGTGATCAGCCCGAGTTCGACCACGACAAGCGCCAATATCCCGAACCAGACTTTCAGATCCTCGGTGGACATGCCGTAGCCCGATCCGTCAGCGCCCTGGTAGTCGCCACCATTCATCGCCACGAGAACCGGCCAGAAGAACGGAAGCACCAGCAAGATCATCGACAGCGAGTCCATCAGACAGCCGAGCAGAATGAGGGCGAGCAGCAGGATCAACAGCACGGCCATGGGCGTCAGGCCGGAATTCACGGCCCAATCCGCGGCAAATTGCGGGACGCCTGCGCGCGACATGAAGATCTTCAGAAGCTCCGCGCCCAGCAGGATCAGGAAGATCATGCCGGTTGTCGCGGCGGTTTCCCGCAGGGACTCGATGATTTCGGCGAAGGTGAGCTGCTTCTTGATGAAGCCGAAGGCCAGCACCACGAACACCCCGATCGCCGCGGCGGGCGTCGGTGTGTAGAGACCCGCATAGATGCCGCCGATCACGATGCCGAAGACCACCAGCACCGGTACCATGCCCTTGGTCGCGGCGATGAATTCCGCGCGGCTGCCCGCACCATGGGCCGGGCCTGCATTGGGGGCAACGAGGACGTAGATCGCAATGGTCAGAAGGAACAGCACCACGGCGAGGATGCCGGGGATGAGGGCGGCCATGAACATCGTGACCACATTGGCCTCGACGATGATGGCGTAAATCACCAGCACCACGGAGGGCGGGATGAGGATGCCCAGAACCCCGCCTGCCGCGATGGACCCGGTGGCGAGGGCGGGCGAGTAATTGTAGCGCCGCAGCTCAGGCAGCGCGACCTTGCCCATGGTGGAGGCGGTCGCAAGCGACGAGCCGCAGACCGCGCCGAAGCCTGCACAGGCGGCGATGGAGGCCATGGCCGTACCGCCGCGCATCCAGCCGAGCCAGGCATTGGCTGCCCGGAACAGATCCTTGCTGAGACCGGTCTTCACCGCAAGCGCGCCCATCAGGACGAACATCGGCACGACCGAAAGGTCATAGATCGAGAACTGCCCGTAGGCGAGCGTCTTCAACTGAGCGAGAAGGATGTTCGGCCCGTTCAGAAGCGTCGTGCCCACGGCACCCACGAGGATCATCGCATAGGCGATCGGGATGCGCAGAACGAGCAGGACAATCAGGGCGCCGAGGCCCAGCGTACCAAGCGTGATCGGATCCATCAGGCTGTCCCCCGCACATCCCGCAAGAGGGTCATTGCCGCGGCCACCACCAGAAGAACCAGCGACACGAGGATCGGCACATAGGGCCACCAAAGCGGCACCTGCAGGATAGTGCTCGAATAATTGTAAGACTTCTGGTCGAGCAGGCCGAAATACATCCGCCACAGCAGCAAGGCCGCGAAACCGAGCGCCATGGCCGAGGCGACCGTGTCGAGCGTGCGGCGCACTTTCGGCCCTGCATTCTGGGTGAAGATATCGGCCCGGACGTTGTGACCGTGCAATTGGCAGAAGGGCAGGAACGAGAAGGCCGCCATGGCCACACCCATCTCGGTCAGTTCCACGTCGCCAGCGAAGGGCAGCCCCAGGGCGCCGCCCACCACCGACCACACATTGATGAGAACAAGAACGACGAGCACCGCCCCTCCAAGGAGGGCCCAGGCGTCAATCGCCTTCTCCAGATACCGTCCCAGCGGCGTGCTCGTCGATGTCATTGCTTATTCTCCCGCCGCGGCGATCGCGCCGCGCGCCGCCTCGACAAGGCCTGCGCCGTCAATGCCTTGGGACGACACTTCTTCGACCCAGCGACTGACGACACCGTCCATCGGGGCGAGCATGGCCTCGGTTTCCTCCGCGGACAGGACCACATGCGTGTTGCCGGCCTCGGTCGCCATGTTGATCCCGAAATCGTCGGCCCCGCGCCAGATCTCGCCGACCTCGCGCAGCCAGTCCTCGTTGGACGCTTCGCGGAAGGCGGCCTGGATCTCCTCGGGCAGGCTGTCCCACTTCGCCTGGTTCATGCTGACCTGAAAGACGGAAGTGCCGAGACGTGCTTCGTCCGCGCCCTCGATCTGGAAATTGGTCTGCTCCTGGATCCGCAGCGGCGGAATGATCTCCCACGGGATCAGCGCGCCATCGACCACGCCGCGCGACAGGGCCTGCGGCAATTCGGGCACAGGCATCGCCACGGGTGTCGCACCAAGCGCCTCGATCACCCAGGCGCCCGTGCGGGTCGGCACCCGCAGGCTCAGGCCCTCGAAATCATCGGGCGTGCGAATTTCGGCATCGACCGTGTGGATGCCCTGACCGGCATGGACATGAAGGAACATGACCTCGAGCCCGGTATATTCCTCCGCGAGGTATTCATCGAACATCTCGCGCATGGCGATATTCGTGGCCGCCGGATCGTTGACGTAGACGCTCGGCAATTCGAAGACCTCGGTGCGGGGGAAAAGGCCCGGCGTGTAGCCATTCAGGGTCCAGACCATGTCGACGACCCCGTCGCGCGCCTGACCGGCGAGCTCGGGGGGACGCCCGCCGAGCGTCATCGAGGGATAGACCTCGATCGCGACCGCGCCGCCCGACAGCTCCTCGACCCGCTCGGCCCAGGGCACGAGCATCTGGCTATGCGCCGGGGCGCGTTCGCCCAGGAAATGGTGCAGCGTCAGGGTGTAATCCTGTGCCGTCACGGGCAGCGCCATGCCCGCCGAGATCGCGGCGACAGACAGCAATGTTTTGACGTTTCTCATGTTTTCCTCCCTTGGAAAGTGATTGGTCGTCTCGGGGTCGGGCCTAGAACGGCAGCCCGACATAATTCTCGGCAAGGCCTTTCTGGGCCGCCTCGGATTGCGCCAGATAGTCGAAATCCGCCTTCTGCATGCGCTTCTCGAACGCGCCGAGCTGGGGGAAATCGTGCATCATGGAGGTCAGCGACCACGAGAACCGCTCGACCTTCCAGACCCGCGACAGCGCCTGGTCGGAATAGCCGTCGATGCCCGCGTCCTTGCCGTTGTTGAAATGGAGATCCAGCGCCTTGTGCAGGTATTGCACGTCACCCACGGCAAGGTTCAGGCCCTTGGCCCCTGTGGGCGGGACGATATGCGCAGCATCGCCCGCGATGAACAGCGATCCGTGCCGCATCGGCTCCGACACGAAGGAGCGCAGGGGGGCGACCGACATCTCGAGGACCTCGCCCTCGGTCACCATCCCGTCCGCAACATCCGCCGGAATGCGGCGCTTCAGCTCGTCCCAGAATTGGTCGGGGGTCCAGTTTTCGGCCTTCTCGGTCGTCGGCACCTGGATGTAATAGCGGCTGACCTCGTTCGAGCGCATGGAACAGAGCGCAAAGCCCCGCTCATGCGCGGCATAGATCAGTTCCGGCGTGGCCGGCGGCGTGCGCGACAACAGACCCAGCCAGCCGAAGGGATAGGCGCGTTCAAACTCGCGGTGCACGGCTTTGGGCATCGCCTTGCGCGACGGGCCGTGATAGCCGTCGCATCCCGCGACGAACCGCGCCTCGAGCCGATGCTCCGCCCCGTCCTTGCGATAGACCACGACCGGGGCATCCGTCTCGATATCCTCGATGCGCAGCACCTCGGCCTCATGGACGATCCGCGCGTCGCGCGCGGCAGCGGCGTCGTAAAGATCCCGCGTCACCTCGGTCTGTCCGTAGACCGTGACCTGCTGTCCGGTCAGCGCTTCGAGGTCGATTCGGATCCGTTCATCATGCCAGCTGAACTCGACGCCTTCATGCGGAAGCCCTTCCGCGGCCGCCCGCGCGCCGACGCCTGCCTCTTCAAGAACGCGGACGGTTCCCGCCTCCAGAACACCTGCGCGGATGCGCGACAGAACGTAATCCTGGGAACGCCGTTCGAGGACCACGCTGTCGATCCCGCTGAGATGCAGGAGCTGGGACAGAAGAAGACCGGCAGGACCGCCCCCCACAATGGCAACTTGTGTTTTCATTTCTTGGTTCCTCTCGGTTCAGCCAGATCGCGCGGCGGCTGCGGTAGAGATCCGGCAAGCGGCGATCGCGCAAAGCGGCGAAGGGAGGCTCATCCGCCGAGCCCCTCAGATGTCCAGGAATACGGTTTCGTGCGCCCCCTGAAGCCGAATGTCGAAGCGATACTGGCCCTCGCCCTCCGCTTTGGCGATCAGGGTTTCGACGCGGTCTCTTTGTTCGATCCGCTTCAGCACCGGGTCGCCGTCACGGTCCGCATCCTCGAAATAGATGCGCGTCATCAGGCCGATATTGATGCCCCGCGCCACGATCCACAGCGCGATATGCGGCGATTGCACCTGCCCGTCGGGCATTGTCACCGGCCCCGGTTTGACCGTGCGCAGCGTGAACGTACCGGTCTCGGGGTCGATCGCGAAACGGCAGAAGCCCGACACTGCCGGATCGGCGCCGGCCTCGCCGGGAAAGCGCCCTTCGGCATCCGGCTGCCAGCTTTCGATCAGGGCATCGCGCATGGCCCAGCCCGTGCCGTCGAAGACCTGTCCCGTAATCTCGATGATCTCGCCCTTCGCGCCGTCCGAGATCGGGCTTGTCCCAAGCTCCGTCTCGAATTGCTGCGGATTTCCGGCATGGGACGGCATCAGGCCCAGATGCACGTATGGCCCGGCAGTCTGCGACGCGCTCTCGCGCAGCTTGTTCAGATCCTGCACCATCTCACGCGCCCTCCGGCCGGTTTTCGAAGAAGCTTTGCCTGCGTCCGCGCAGCACCATGTCGAACCGGTACGCCAGATGGTCCAGCGGCCGCGCCTGCGACAGGTCGAGCGGGGCCACCAGACGGTCGAGCTGCGAGCGGTCCTTGACCGTCGCTGCAATCGGACAAAGGTCGATCAGCGGATCGCCCTCGAAATACATCTGCGTGATGAGCCGCTGCCCGAAGCACGGCCCCGAGAGCGAAAAGTGGATATGAGCCGGACGCCAATCATTCCCCCGGTTCGGCCAGGGATAGGCTCCGGGCTTGATCGTGAAGAAGGCATAAGCGCCGGTGTCATCGGTCAGGCAGCGCCCTGCCCCGCCGAAACTCGGATCGAGCGGCGCAAGATAGCCGTCTTTCGCGTGGCGGTACCGCCCCCCGGCATTGGCCTGCCAGACCTCGACCAGCGCGCCTGCAACGCCGCGACCCGTCTCGTCGGTGACACGTCCATGCACGAGGATGCGTTCGCCGATGGCCTCTGCCGCGCCTTGCGTCCAGTTGCGCACCAGATCGTGGTCGAGCGCGCCCAAGGCGCTATGACCAAAGCGCGGGCCCGTTTCCTCGGTCGGGGTGGACTCCAACGAAAGAAGCGGCAGCGACGGCGACCGCGTCACGCTCGTCTTGTAGTCCGGATCATGAGGCACGGGATGCGCCGCGCGATCCCTGGGGATCAATCGTCCGTGCTGCATTGCGCATTCTCCATCTCGTTGAAGGTGGCCTTGGCCAGTTTCAATGCGTGATTGGCGCGCGGCACCCCGGCATAGATCGCCACGTGTTGAAGCACTTCGGCCACGTCGCGCTTGCTGGCGCCCGTCCGCGCCGTCGCGCGCACATGCATCGGGATCTCATCGAAGTTCCCGAGTGCCGCGAGCAGCCCGAGCGTCAGCATGGACCGCTCCCTGTCGGTGATCCCGTCCGACGCCCAGACATGCCCCCAGGCGGCTTCGGTGATCAGGCTTTGAAAGAGTTCGTCGAGCTCCGACCTGTTCTGCTCCGCGCGATCCACGTGTTCATTCCCGAGGATGCGGCGGCGCACCTCCATGCCCGCTTGGTGGCGATCATTCATGACAAACCTCTTCGATACTGCGCTGCATTCGTGTCGCGGCGGCTTGGGGCGCCGGGGTGGCGGGCGTTTGGCGGATCGGGCGCATATCCGCGCGGTCGCTACGTGGAGCGGCGATTAACCGGGCGCGCCCTGAACCGGCTTCCCGCTCGGGACGCGTCATCCCCCATGAACTGACGTCTGGGTGCATATCCTTCTCCCTATCCAAGGCGTAACATTGCAGGTTTTCGATTGATAATCGAAATGCGCCTCAATAACATAACCAAATGATTATACCTCTCGGCCTGAACTTACGGCATATCCGTGTTTTTCTGGCCGTGGCCCAGCAAGGGTCGGTCAGCGCCGCGGCGCGACGGTTGAATGTCTCGCAGCCCGCCTTGTCCAAGACAGTCGCCGATACGGAGCGCTTGATCGGACAGCCCCTGTTCCGGCGCACGGGACGCAAGATGGTGTTGACCGCGCCGGGCGCGATCTTCCTGCGTCACGCGCTGGATGCGATGCGCAACCTCGAGAATGGGCTGAAGGCCGTCAGCGGTGACGGGCCGGACGATGTCCTGTCGGTGGGCGTGCTCCCGACCGTGGCGGCCAGCCTGTTTCCGGCGGTCGTTCAGGATTTTCGCGAGGCCCGGAGATCCGCCTACATCTCGGTCACCACGGGGCCGCACGGGCATTTGCTGGACAAACTGCGCCGGGGCGACATCGAACTGATGATCGGGCGGATGCCGGAGCCCGATGAAATGGCGGGCTTGCGGTTCTCATTCCTCTATGAAGACACGATCGAGCTCGTGGCCCGCGCGGATCATCCCGGCCTGTCGAGAAAGGTGCGGCATATCCTCCGCGATTACCCGGTCATTCTGCCGAACCGCGCCTCGATCATTCGAAAGATCGTCGACGGGTTTCTGAGCGCGGAAGGTATCGACGGCGTGACACCCGCCCTCGAGACCGTCTCGCTCAATCTTGCGCTGCCTCTGCTGCAATCCACCGACATGACCTGGTTCATATCGAAGGGCGTCGTCGCCCGAGAGCTGCAGATGGGAACGCTGGGCACATTCGACATCACGGCAGGCTACATGACCGGCGCGGTCGGGATCACCATGCGGTCGGACAAGGACACGTCGACCCACGCGGCTTACCTGATCGAGTTGCTCAACCAGCGCGGGGCCTTGTCGTGACGGCCATCTCCGGCCGATATGCGCAACACCGTCGCCAAGTACCCATGCCCGAACGCGGCACCACCTTGCCATGACCGGATTTCAGGCATCCCGGCTGCGACCTCTGAAAATCGCTGCATCAAAGCGAGTAAACCGCTTTACCAGTCGTTTATAACCGTTACTCTCGGGGCATGACCCATAACGCGAACCTGACTCTCAGATCGAAAGAGCTCCGCTACGGCACTTGGCGGGCCCGAGCGACGCGCGTCTATACCGAGCCCTCCGCATAGGCCGCACTGTGAAAATCGATCTCCAGGCGCTGGACCTCGCCGAACACCTCCACCGCGCGATCGCGCTGCGCCTCGGTCATGGTCTCGCCCAAGGCGTCGAGCCGGTCGCGCAGCCAATGCGCCTGCGCGGTGAAGCCAGGTGCGGCGTGCATCTCGACCCATTCGGCGAGCATCGGATCCTCCATCGGCGCGGAGCGCTGCGCCGTACACCAGGTCCAGTACATCCATTCCGCCGCGAACATCGCCGTCACGATGGCCGTGAAGTCGCCATCGCGGGCGATCTTCAGCATCCCCTCGCGAAAGGCGGCCACGCGGATATCCGCCTGCAGCTCCGGGTCCGGCGTGATCGCGCGCACCGCGAAGGCGGCCTCGAAATAGGGCATCTGTTCGTTGGCTAGCGCATCCAAAGTCGCGATCAGCTTCCGCCGGTCGCCAAGGTCGCTCGCCTTGACCACCGCGTATCCGAAGATGGCGATGGCGGTCTCGACGAACGCGCCCTCGATCAGCAGGTACCGGTCGAACACCTCCCGCCGCATGGTCCCGGCTGCAATGTCGCGCACGAAGCGATGCGACACCATGGCATCGAACACATCCGCATTCTCGCGCAAGATGCGTTCTGTCAGAGGCTCATTCATCGAGTCCCTCCTGCGCGATGGCCACGAAGCGGCGCACGCGCTCGGCCTCGACCGGGTTCCACCATACACCGCCCTCCTTCAGGGAGGATGCGACGATCACGCCGTTGGTGCGGGCAAGGATTGCCACGATGTTGTCTTCGGTCACGCCCGACCCCACCAGCAGCGGCAGGTGCGTGGCGCCCGCGATCTCGTCGATTTCCTCCATCGTTGCGCTGTTGCCCGTCCGCTGACCGGTCGCGATCACGCAATCCGCGTCGAAGAAGGCAAGATCGCGGGTCAGTTCGGGGATCGAACGATCCGCCGTAATGGCATGACTGCCGTGCTTGACGTGGCTGTCGGCGAAGATCTTCACGCGTTCGGCCCGCAGCAGACTGCGATAGCGCATGGCCTCTGCCGCGCGACCTTCCATGAAGCCCTCATTGGCGACATAGGCATTGGCCCATTGATTCACCCGAATGAAATCCGCGCCGCCGGCAACCGCCGTGGCCAGGGCCGGGATCGGCGCATTGGCCAGCACGTTGATGCCCATGGGCACACCCACCGCGCGACGCACACGGTCCGTCACCACCGACAGGAAAGCCGCCGTCTCGTGGCCAATATCCTCCGGTTTGGAGAAGGGCACGTCCCCGTGGTTCTCGACGATGAGGCCGTGAAGCCCGCCGTCGATCAGGCGTTCCGCGTCCCGCATGCAGGCGTCATAGATCGCATCGAGGCTTTCCCCCCGGTAGCGCGGCGCGCCCGGAAAGGCCGGGCAATGGATCATCCCGATCAACGCCTTCGGGCGTCCGAAAATCTCTTGGATGGCACCGGTCGTCCGGTCGGATATCTGCTGCATCTGTATCCCTTTCAGCAACGAAGGAAAAAAACATGAAGGCCTATGTCGTGGGCAATGCCGCCCTGGACGAGACCCTCTCGATCGAGGATTTCCCCCTGCCCGGCGCATCGATCTTCGGCGCAAGCCTGTCGCGTGACCTCGGGGGGAAGGGGTTGAACCAGGCCATCGCCATTGCGCGCGCGGGCCTCGATTGCGTGTTGGTGGCGGCCATCGGACAGGATGCCCGCGGCCAGGAAATCGCCGAAGGGCTCGCCGCCGAGCCGCTGACGACACGCCTTGTCCGACTGGACGGCGTGGCGACCGATGCCTCCACGATTTTGATGGCCAAAGCGGGCGAAAATGCCGTGATCACCACGCGCGAAGCCGCCTCGGCGCTGACGCCCGACATGGCCTGCGCCGGCCTCGAGGGCGCCGCAGCCGGTGACCTCCTGGTCCTGCAGGGCAACCTGACCGCCGACACCACCGAGGCGCTCATGCGCACCGCGCGGGCGCGGGAAATGATCATCGCCATGAACCCCTCGCCACTTCAGCCCTATTTCGCGACGCTCTGGCCGCTCGTCGATATCGCCTTCGTCAACGAGGGCGAGACCGAAGCCCTGGGCGGCGTCGCGGCGATCCTGGAACAAGGCGTCTCCCGCGTGGTGCTCACCCTGGGCGGCGCGGGTGCGGCGCTTGTCACCCCGTCGAGCTACGACACCGTGCCCGCCGTTCCCTGCACCGTGCGGGACACCACCGGCGCGGGCGATTGCTTCATGGCAACGGCACTTGCCTCTGCCGGTCTGCGCGGCGGCGTTCTGGATATCGTCGCCTTGGGCCATGCCGCCGAAGCTGCCGCGCATACCGTCGCCCGTCCCGGAACCGTGGCGGCCTTTCCGACCGCCGAAGAATTCGCCCGCATCCTCGGAGAGATCCAACCCGCTTGAGGCCAATGCGCGACGAAACGGGATGCCGGGGCGGCGGTCCGAGACGCGCCCGGCCTCAGCGCGCGACCAGCCAGCCCAGCACATTTTTCCAAAGTTGGGCGTAGCCCTCCCATTCGCAGAATTCCGGCGACAGCCAATGCGGCCCGATATCGGAGGTCCAGGCCGCGGTGCGGCCCGCGCCATGCGTGCCCAGCACCAGTAGGGGGTGACCGCCCTGTTCTTCCGGAATACGGGCGATGACTTGAGCATCCTCGCGCAACTCGACCTCGTTGACGCCAAGGATCGGGGGCCACGCCCCTTCGATCCCGGCCATCACCGCATGGCCAGGATCCGACACCTCCGCGACGGCCCCTTCCGGGATTTCGACCCGGTCGTCCCACGGAAAACAGGTGACGGGCAGCGTGTCCTCGACCGGGGTCTTCCGCCAACGCGCCTTGCCGTCGATCCCCTGGAACGAGAAATAGCCCCCCATCATGATGAGGTTTCCACCCTCCGCGACCCATTCCTTGAGGAGTCGCAACCGGTTCGGCACGCATTCCGAGCGCAGCCAGACATCGGGCGGCAACAGGAAGGTATTGGCCCCGATATCCGACAGGATGATGATGTCATAGGCCTTCAGACCCTCCATCTCGAAGGGAAAGCCCTCGGCGGCCTCATGCGCGGTCATGTAATCCACCTCGAACGCGCTGCCCTTGAGGGCTTTCAGCAGGGGATCGGCACCGGTGTGGAAATGCACCGACCCGAATTGATCGAAGCCTTTGAAATGGGTTTCGGACGTGGTCCAGCTTTCGCCAACCAGCAGAACCTTGCTCATTTGGAAGTCCTTTCAGAAGGTCAGACCGTCGCGTCGAAAACACGGCGGGGATTGGTCACCATCAGCGTCTCGAGCGCGGCCGCATCAAGGCCGTGACGCTGCAGTCGCGGCAGGAAGTGTTTCGTGACAAAGGCATAGCCGTTGCCGCCATAGCGGGTGAGCATCATCTTGAGGAAGACGTCCTGCGACAGCAGAATGCGGTCGAGAAACCCGGCCTCGATGAGTGCCACGATCGCGCGGGCGACCTCCTCGTCGGACGGGCATTGCACCCCCTGATCCGCGTAGAAGTAATCCATGCCGATCATGTCGAACTCGATGAAGGCACCGCGCTGCGCGAGCGTGGCCTGATAGACCGCATCCATATGCGAGGGGTTCATGTGACACAGAACGGTGTGGCGCAGATCGCCGCCCTCTTCCTCGACGATATCCAGCACGCGGTGGCCCAGCCGGAACCATCCGGGCAGATGCACCATGAGCGGCAGACCGGTGCGCCGCTGCGCACGCGCCGCACCGCGCAGGGATTTTTCTTCATCAGCGGTGAAGTCTGCGGAGACGCCGATTTCGCCGATGAGCCCGATCTTGGCATGCGTTCCATCGACGCCCGTCAGCGCTTCGGCGACGATCTGGTCGGCGATATCATCCGCCGACAAGCGGGCGACCTCCTCGGGCATCGAGGAGGCAAGGTAATACCCGGCCCCCATCACCACCTGCACGCCGGTCTCCGAAGAAATCCGGCGCAGCTTGGCCGGGTCGCGCCCGATGCCGCGGCACGTGGGATCGACGATGGTCTGCCCGCCCACTTCGGAAAACTGGCGCACTTCGGCGATTGCGAGGTCCAGATCATCAAGGGCGATATTGTGCTTGTTGACGAACGGATCCTGCCGGAGCTCCGACAAGAGCTCGATCCCAACGGGGGCGTCGGCCAGGTATTGCCGCGCCGGGTCCGTTGGCGGATGCCACCAGCAGGTACAATCATTCTGCAGATGCTCGTGCATCAGGGTGTGCCCAAGGGCCGCAGAGGGGACCGGCCCGGTGACGGTCATCACCTGGCCGGACCGCACGTGACAGGCGGAAAGCTCGCTCATGCGGAGGCCTTCTTCTTGCCCAGCCGCCACTTGCGATCGAAGAGGCGCGTATTCATCCAGATGGCGATCAGGATGATCGTGCCCGTGACGATCTGCGTGAAGAACGGCGAGATATGCATGAGGATCAACCCGTTGCCGATCACGGCGATGGTCATGGTCCCCAGCACCGTTCCCAGCATCGACGCTTTGCCGCCCATCAGCGATGTGCCGCCCAGCACGACCGCAGCGATGACCTGCAACTCGAAGCCCTGCGCCGCGTTCGACGAGCCCGAGCCGAGACGCGAGGCGATCAGGATCCCGGCCACCGCGCAGGCCAGGCCCGAGACCATGTAGACCGAGGCCAGAACCCGCTTGGCGGGCATGCCGACGCGCCGCGCCGCTTCAATGTTCGAGCCCACCGCGATCACCTGTCGGCCATATTGCGTCTTGAGCATCACGATGAACCCCAGCACCGCCACGAGGATGGCGATCAGGGCAGGCACCGGAAAGCCCGCGATCTCGCCACGGCCCAGCCAGAAGAAGCCGTCGGCATCCCGGATCGGGATCGAATAGCCTTCGGTCATGTAAAGCGCCGCACCGCGCAGGATCGACAGGCCAGCCAGCGTCACGATGAAGGCCGGGATGCCCTGATAGGCCACGAACCAGCCCTGAACGCCGCCGATGAACGCGCCCAGAAGCAACATCAGTGCGATGGCAAACGGCCAGGGCAGACCCGCAGCCATGACGATCGCGGCGGCGGCATTGATCAGCGCCACCATGGAGCCCACCGACAGGTCGATACCCGCCGTGGTGATGACCAGCGTCATCGCGACGGCCACCACGAGGATGGGTGCGGCTTGCCGCAACACGTTCAACAGGTTTCCCGGCATCAGGAATGTCGACGTCATCGCCCCGAAGAACACGATGCAGGCCAGAAAGAACAACGCGATGGACAAGACCTGCGCATGTTCGGCCACGAAATCGGCCAGCTTCGATCCGGCCTGCCGTTCAGAATACGCTACCATCAGGCACCCCCTTTGCCGACGATCAGGTCGACCAATTCCTGCAGATCGGTTTCGCCTATGTCGCGCTCCGCGACCTTGGTGCCCTCGTACATGACGGCCACCCGGTCGCAGACGCGGAACAGATCCTGCATCCGGTGGGTGATCAGCACCACGGCGGCGCCCCTGGCTTTCACCCGGTTGATGAGTTCGAGAACCGCTTCCACCTCTGCCACGGCGAGGGCGGAGGTCGGCTCATCCATGATCAGCACCTTGGGTTGGAAGCTTGCGGCGCGTGCGATGGCGATGGCTTGCCGTTGGCCGCCGGACAGCTTCTCGACCTTGGCAGTCAGGCGCGGGATGCGGATCTCCAGCGCCGCGAGCATCTTCTCGGCCTCTTCCAGCATGCGCGGCTGATCGAGGAACGGGCCCTTCTTCAGCTCACGTCCGAGAAAGAGGTTCCCGACGACGTCGATGTGATCGCACAGAGACAGATCCTGGTAGACCATCTCGATATGCAGATCGCGCGCCTCGGAGGGCGTTCCGAAACGAACCGGCGCGCCGTCCATGGTGATCTGGCCTTCATCGGGAATGTAGGTTCCCGACATGATCTTGGAGAGCGTCGACTTGCCCGCAGCATTGTCACCGATCAGCCCGAGACACTCGCCCGGGCGGATATCGAGATCCACGCCGCGCAGCGCCTGATGCGAGCCGAACGTCTTGTGAATGTCGCGCAGCGTCAGGATCGGGGCAGTGGAGGGGGGATGATCCCCCCTCCCCTCTTGGTGGATGTCGGCCATCATCATTCGAACAGCGACCGGAAGTCGTCCACGTTCTCGGAGGTGACTATGGTGACCGGAACGGAAATCTCGGCCTCGACCTCTTCATCTGCATTCAGCGCGACCAGCGCCTCGACCGCCGCAGCACCCATGGCCGCCGGATCCTGCTGGATCACCGCCTTGAGGTAGCCGTCATCGATGGCGTCGATGGCCTGCGCCGTCAGATCCCAACCGAAGACGGCAAGATCGTCCTGCTTGCCCTGCGACGAAACGGCGGCAATCGCGCCCATCAGCGCAGGCTCACCAGTGGCGTAGATTGCCGTCAGGTCGGGATTGGCGGTGATCAGGTTCTCTGCCGCACCCAGCGCCACGTCCTGCACGTTCTGACCGTCGACCGTGCCCACGACGGTGACGCTTTCACTGTCGAGCGCCTCTTCAAAGCCGTCCTTGCGCACGTTCTGGATGTAGGAATTCAACGCCCCGATGATGCCGATCCGGGAGGCTTCGGTCATCGCGTCGTTGTAATAGGCCGCGAGATCCGCACCGGCTTTCGCGTTGTCGACGCCGATCTGCGCTTTCTGCGGACCACCCTCGGGCAGAATCGCGTCGATCGCGACGACGGGGATCCCGGCCGCATCGGCCTGCTCAACGGCGGGCATGATGCCGTTGACGTCGATGGCGACGACGGCGAGGCCTGCCACGCCTTCCTGAATGTAGGTCTCGATGGCACTGTTCTGTGCGGCGGAATCGTTGTTGGCGTTGAAGATCACGAGCTTCACGCCCGCTTCCTCAGCCGCCTCCTGCGCGCCGCGGTTCATCTCGTTGAAGAACAGCGCCTGCTGGTTGATCTGCACGAGGGCATAGGTCGGGGTGTCTTGCGCCAGCGTGGGCAGCGCAACCGAGCTCAGCAGACCGGCGGCCATGGCAGTGCCGAGCGCGCGGCGGGTAAAATACGTCTTCATCGTCAATTCCTCTCTGTGGATGTTTTGTCAGGGACGGGCGGCCAGGGGCGCGACGGAATCGCGCTTGACCAGGGTGACAGGCAACAGCTCCTCTTGCGGGAGCTTGCTGCGCTGGTCCGGTGGCGGAAGATCCAGCAGCAGGCGGAACGCCCTTCTGCCCAGATCCCGTACCGGCTGGCGCACGGCCGTGACGGCCGGTGCGAACAGATGAAGAGGCCCGACATCGTCGAAGCCGATGACGGAGACGTCATTCGGTACAGAGACATCGGCCTCGCGAAGTACTTCGAACAGTCCGATCAGAAGCTCGTCCGAGGTCGCGAAGATCGCCGTGGGCCGCTCCTCGGGGTCGCGCCGAACGTAGTCGCTGCCCGCGATGCGCCCCGCCTCCACGGTATAGGGACCTTTGGCGCGCTCGATCCGGCAGGTCTTGCCAGCGACGGCCTCCATGCCCTCGGTGAACCCCTGAAATCGCCGCTGTCCCGAAATCATTTCGTCCACGCCGCCGATGAACAGCACGTGACGATGCCCGGCTTCCGCGAGGTGCTGTCCGGCAAGTCGCCCTCCTTCGGCATTGTCGCAGAAGATCTTGGACACGTCCGCTCCGGCCACGTCCTCATCAACGACCACGCAGGGCCCCGCGGTGTTGATCCGCTCCGCCAGTCGCGCGTCGCCCTGATGGTTCGTGACGAACAAGAGCCCGTCCGCATGCCCTTGCCGGACGAGATCGATATAGGAAAATTCCCGGTCGCGGCGGTTCAGGGTGGCATAGAGCGCCAGCGCCTTGCCGTGATTGTCGGCCTCTTCCTCGACGGCGGCGACGAAGGTGGCAAAGAACGGCGCTGCGATATCCGGAACGATCAGAGCGATCGTGTCCGTGCGCCCCAGGCTCAGACGGCGGGCATGGGGATTGGGCTTGTAGTTCAGGTCGCGGATCGCGCCGTTGATCTGGTCTGCGGTCTTCGTCGGCAGCTCAAGCGAGCCGTTGAGAAAGCGCGACACGGTCGTTTTCGAGACGCCGGCGGCTTTTGCCACATCCTGAAGGTTCGCCATTTGTCGGTCCCACTTTCAGCTCCCAGATGACCCCGATCGCAAGTAAATCGGTTTAGTAAACTGGTTTACCTGGAGCGTGGGCGAAAACCCGACGACCTGTAAAGGAAAACTTTGCGCCGGACCGGGGAAATCTATCGCATTGCCGGAATTTGATGCGCCGCCATGTAGCGTCGCAGCGCCCTGGCGCGTTGCATGCGGCGTTCAGCGGTACGCCCGCGCCACACCCCGGACGTTACGTCCGCGTGGCATGGCGCACCGGCAAAAGGTGCGATCTCAGAACTTGGCGATCAGGTTCACGAACGCGCCCTTGTCGTCATAGGTCAGGTCCGTGAGGTCATCCGAGAAGGTCCCGAAATTGTAGCCGATCCCGGCTTTGAAATTATTGCCGAAGTGACGATAGATCGTTCCCACGGCAGATGTCTCGGAGATGCCCGCCTGTTCGGCCTCGAGGTGGCGCGCCTCGATCAGAAGATCCCAGTTATGCACCACGTGCCAGCGGGCATTGGCCACGGCGAGCCATGCGTCGTTTTCGGCAAAGGGCACGGTTTCATCGGGGCTGCTGCGCGACCAGCGTCCGCCAAGCTTGCCCCCGACGGACCATTGTTGATTGAGGTCGTACTCGGCATCAATGCTGAGCACATGGCTTTCCTGACGCGGGCCGTACTGATCCGTGCCGTCGATTTCCTGACCGATACTGTCGAACAGGTAGCGGTACTTGAACAGCAGGTTGAAGCGGTCGTCGAAGATGGGCCGGACGGCATAGCCCAGCGTGACCTCGCTATAGGTGCCCGCCTGAAGCGACGCGTTATTGGCATCGATCTCGGAGTAATCGAGATTGAACAGAAGGCGGCGCTCCTCGTCGATCTCGTAGGTTGCGCCCGCGCTCAGCAGGAACGATTCCAGATCGCGATCGGTGCCGGACAGCGTGCCCTCGTCGACGCGGTATTCAAGCCGTGCCTTGGCCTGCAGTCCCGCGCCATTGTCGTGACGGATACCGAGCGACACGCCGTTGCGGTCGTAATCGTCATCGTTGCCCGCGTCATCGACGCGACCGACCTCGAGCGCGCCGAAGAAGACGGTCTGTTCCGTCGCGCGATACTCCACCCCGTAGGCACTTGTCAGCGCGCGGTGGCGTCCGAACAGATCGTATGTGTTTTCGCCGAAATAGGTGACATCGTCACTCACCTGACGCCGCCCGCCCGCGACGAAGGTGCCGCGATCCTCGCCGCTCAGGGTCACGCCGCTGAAATCGCGGCCGGGTTCAAGGCGATAGCCGAGATAGACATTGTCGGTGCCCTCGCCCTGCCGCGTGAACAGCAGCGCACCGCCCAGGCCTTGCGTCCCGTCCGAGACCTCGCCCTCGATGGTCCAGTTTTCGTTGAAACGATAGCTCACGCCTGCGCCGATGCGGTCGTTCTTCTCCAGCCCGCCCGAGCTTTCCGCCGTGGCCTGGCCGAAGACGTAGTATTTCAGCCCGTCCCGTGGCTCGACGGTGAGCCGCGCGGCGATGTCGGTGCGCCCGCCCGTGTCGTCCGATTGCGCGGCAGGGTTTTCGATATCCACATGCTCGATGCCGAAGCTCAGCGTTGTCGTCGACGAGATCAGCAGATCAAGCTCAGCGCCGCCTTCGCGGATCTTCTTTCCGGCATCGTCCCGCGCATCGTCGTAATAGAAGCGCAACGCCACGGCCTCGGACGGCAGGAACTCGGCGGAGACGCCCCACAATTCCTCATCGTCGGTGATCTGGTAATCGAGCGTCGAGAAGCCCGCATCGCGCTTCTCGTAATATCCCGCCACATATCCATCCATGCCGAGGCCCGCATCGGCGAGCCCCACGCGACCGCGGGCGAGCCACGCATCGCCGGTGCCGTTGGCGACCGGATCGGTCGAGACCACGAGACCCCCGTTCGAGGAGAAGGATGACCCGAAGCCCGGACCGTCCGTCCGCGCCTGCTCCAGATCGAGATATGTCTCCTCGGAGAAGCGCAGCCGCAGATCCGCGCCCGTCGCGGTCTGATCGGCAAATCCCGTGCGCTCGACCGACCGGGTCGCACCGAGCCGGACGTAATCGTTCAGCCAGACCTCTGCCCGCGCGCCGAAATTCGTGCCGTCCACCTGGCCGGCCGCCGGGGTATACTCGTACTGCACCACGAGATTGACGTCGTATTCGCCGCCGGGATTCGTCACGACGAGGCCCCCGCCGGTCGACCCGGTCAGAGGCGCGTTCAGGATGACCGAGCCTTGCGTGTAGTTGATCGTGTAATCCCGTCCCTCGGCGAGCGTGCTCGTCGAGACGACCCGGCCGGTATCCTTGTCGCGCAGCTGAACCGTGACCGTCTCGGATCCAATGGCAAGATCGGCGTTCTGCAGGAAATAGACCGACCCGCCCGTGCCCCGGAACACTTCGCGTCCGGGCAGGCTGTCCGGGGTTGCGGCGAAGCCCTCGACGGAGACGCGGGATTCGCCATGCGTGGTCTGCGCAGGGCTTCGGTAGACCCCCTGGAAGCCGTAAAGCTCCCGCTCGTTGCGCAGGTAATACGTCCCGCCGATGGTGGATTTGAAATTGCCCCACATCAGGTGGCTGCCGTCACGCTCGGCCCTGAGGTAGAACTTGCCGTCCGACGGCGTGTCATCCTCGATCATGGAATCGTCGCCATATGTCGGATAGGCGCTTTCGCGGCTCATGCGCAAAAGCGTGCTGTAGGGATCCTTCTTGTCGAAATCCTCGAAGATCTCGTCGAGATCCGTCTCGTTCGTGTCGATCGAGCCCGTCAGCGTCCAGCCGCCACGCACCTTGCCCTTCGCATAGGCCGCGATCCGGCCATAGGAATAGGTTTCCGGCAGGGACGCGCCATTGGCATCCTTGGGATCGTCGAAGCGCCGACCGAAGGTCAGATCGACCGTTCCGGTATAGAACCATTCATTCGCGGGCACCGTGATGTCGCGCTCAAGCTGCAGGGCCTGCGCGCGGCCATCCACCTGGACCTGAACCGGGTGATCGCCCGGCGGCAGGATCCGTTGAATGACGAAGCTGCCGGAGGGGTCGGGCAGGATCGTCTCTCCCAATGTCTGAACCTGCGCGCCGCCGAGGATGTTGTCGCCGCGCACCGTCACCGCGCCGCCATGCACGGGAATGCGCGCGCGCGCCAGCGTCGAGGTGCCCTCCTCGACCGCGAGGTCGCCAAGCCGGGCAATCGACGCCTCATCCGCACGCAGCGGGATCGGCGCGGTTTCATCGTAGCGCCCGCGCGCGTCATAGACCCGGTGGGTCAGCACGAGGTCCTCGCTGTCATCCGGGAGGGTGAACTGCGCAACCCCGTTCGGGGCTACGGGAATGACCTGCACATTACGCGGGCCGCCGCGCGCCCCGAGATCCAGAACCCTGAATTCGGCACGCCGGACAAAGGCCGGGTAATTGAGCTGGCTTTGCACCCGCATGACCTGGCCGGGAACGGTCGGCCCTTCGGTCAGAACGATCGCATCGAGCCGCCGTTTGACATCCAGCCCGTCGAAGGTCACGGCGATATCGGCGGCCTCGATCTGCACATCCACCGATTGTGGCGTGCGGGCGCTCGTTGGCGGAGGCGCGATCACGGCGGTGAAATCCTCCGAGACCTGCGCGGGACCGTCTCCGGCATCCACGGAGATCACGAAGCCGGATCCTGTCGCCACGACCCCTTGCGCGACAGACGGGCCCGCGAGCACGGACAGGGCAAGCGCCGTGGCGGCGCTGCGGTGGAGCTTGGACATACCAGCCATCCTCATCACTCAGCGTCCCGGTCGAACGACATGGCGTTCGATCTCGAGCCTGTAGGTTCCCCGCCCGCGCCACGCGCGACGGATGTTCTTTTCCAGCTCCCGCAGGCGTGTACGGGCCTCTGCCGCATCCTCGCCGGGCCGCAGCGTGTAGCTCAGCCGCAGGTAGGAGCGCTGCCGCGCGATCTGTCCGACCAGACCGTCAATGGCCTGATCGAGCGCGGGCAGCGCTTCGGACTGGCCGGGCTGGAAGGCCTGATGCGTCAGGTCGATCCGCACGAGTTTGCCCAGCTGCACACCGAAGTTCAGCCGGGTCATCTTGCCTGCCGTGACCCGGACATTGCGCGGGTTCTCTGTGGTCACGCGGAAGCCTGTCGGCAAGCTGCGCGGATCGAGCTTGAGCTGGAAGTTCGACCCGATATCGCGCGGAAGCGCGGCACAGGGGACGCTGAAGCGCCCGTATTCATCGGTCGTGATGATCGTTCCGTCCGGTGTGACGACACGGGCCAGCGGCATGCCGGGCTCGCTCGTATCGGGGCGCAGCGGCTCGGACGACATCTTCCCGCCCTTGCCTGTCTTGCCACCGGGCAGCACATCGTCGCGATAGATCGGCTCCGGCAGCGTTCCGGGACCGTCCTGATAGCCGTTTCCGTTCCGGTCATGGAAGACCTTGCCGATGATGTCGGCGCAGTCGAAGACGTGCTCCGGCTCGATGGACACGCTGGCCCTGGCGATATTCGACAGGATGCGTCCGCTATTGTGCTCGATCCATGTCTCGTTGACGCGTTCCCCGAAGTTTCCGGTCTGCGCCACCCGGGCCGAGAAGGTCACGGGGATCGTGGCCCCCGCCAGGAGATCCGTGGTCCATGTCAGGCGACCGCCTGCAACGACGGGCTCCTGCGCGGCACCGTTCACCCGCGCGCTGCCGGGCGTGTAGATGATGCCCGGCGGCAGGTCGTCGACGATGCGTGCGTCGATGTAGTCGTTCTGCGTGTCGTTCCGGAAGGTCAGGGTGTAGTTGATCGTCTCGCCAAAGACGGCCGTGCGGCGATCGGCGGTTTTCGTTGCGATCACGTCATTCACCCCGGCGCAGCCCTCGAAGGGGATGTTCACGTTGATGACGAACGGATCGCCCGCTTCGATCACGAAGGTCTGGGTGAAGGGGTTCGCCGCCGCACTGAAATCCGCCAGGACCCCGGTATTGCCCTGCTCCGGGGAGCCGAGCGCTGCCGGATTGGCCGGAAGAAGCGACGTCACATCCAATGGCCCACCGGACAGGCGCGTCGTGGAGGGCGCCCCTGCCGAGGGGTCCGTGAAAGTCACGGTATAGGTTCCCGGTGCACTGACCTGGAACTGGTAATACCCAAGGGAGCCATCCTCGACGACCGTGATCGGACCGGTCGTGCCGATGCCTGTCTGGGCACTGCCGCCACCGCTGACCGTGACGAGGCCGCCGGTCAGAATTCGCCCGTCATCCTCGCAATAGAGGTAGCCCGTGGGATCGTAATCGTTCCAATCCGGCACGCCGTCATTGTCCCGGTCTCCGGTTTCGAGGAAGTCGGGAATGCCATCCCCGTCCGTGTCGGTCGTCTGCACGAGCGCCTGCGCTTCGGTCGGCGTCGGCAGATCCTCGGAGGTGATCGCGGCCGTGTTGGGCGCGCCGGGTTGTCCGGGTGCCGTCGAATAGACCAGCGTCAGCGTGACGATGCCGGTCTCCCCCGGCGACAGGCGCGCATCTCCGCCGATCAGCCCGGTATCGCCCGTACCGTCGAAACCCGGATTGGGCTGCGCGTCAGGGCCGAAGCCCGCGACCGTGATATCCAGCGGGTAGGTATCGGCCAGCAAGAGCGCCGGCGCGAGGAAGGCCTCCAGATCGTCGTCGATCTGGATTTCCGACTGGGTGACATTGCCGGTATTGGTCGCCGTGAAGGTGAATGTCACCCGCTCCACGGTCGGGAACAGCAGCTCGGGCTGGCTCGCCTCCTTGGTCAGATCGAATGCCGGGAGCGGCACGATCGCACCGACAGTCGGATCGTCGATGCCCGTGCCATCATCGTCCGAGACATCTTGCAACGTCCCGCCCAGCGGCGTTCTTGCCGCTGCGGTCGCGCTGTTCAGCACGCCGCCCGCATCCAGATCGGCCTGGGTGAGCGTCGCGGTGACGGTATAGGTGGCCGTCTCGCCGGGCGACAACGTGCCTTCCGCCGACGGCGGCGTGCCATCCGTACCCACGAAGACGACGCTCAGCGCGCGCGGATCATCGCCCGCGAGCGTGGTCATCTCGTCCGTGACCGTGATGTCATTGAGCGTGATATTCCCGGTATTCTCCACCGTGATGTCGAAGGATACAGGCTCGCCCGCTGCGGTCCCGATCTCGTCCAGCGTCTTGATCACTTCAAGGGACGGGCTGGGCGCTACGGTGATCACGGTCGGATCGGCGCTGGTATTGCCGTCGGTGAAATCATCATCCGCGGACAGATCGCTAACCGGCGTGCCATCGGCCGCCACGCCGCGGACCAATGCGGTGTTGCTCAGACCGCCCGCATCCACATCCTGCTGCGTCAGCACATGGGTGACACGCCATATGGCCTCGTCACCCGGCGACAAGGTGGCGGGCACCGACACTGTCGTGACATCCACATCAAGCAGCGTGCCGTCGGTCCGTGTCAGCGTATCGGTCACGCTGATATCGCTCAGATCGAGGTTGCCCGTATTGGTCGCGACGATCTCGAAGACAACGGAATCGCCCGGCCTCGTTCCCGGTTCGATCACGCTCTTGATCACGGTCACGCCGGGCTCCGATGCCGGAACGAAGATGGTTGGATCGTCGGTCTGGTTGCCATCCGTATCATCGCCATCGTCGGAGATGTCCCGAACAGGCGCACCACCGGGACCCGTTGCGGTGACCGTCACCTGATTGGTCAGGCCACCGGTATTGAGATCCGACTGCGTGAGTGTCCGCTCGGCGGTGTAGACCCAGGTCTCCCCGACATCGAGAAGACCGTTACCATCGTCGCCGGATGCCAGCGCGAAGGGCGCATCGAGGCTGACCGGATCATTGTTTCCATCGGTCATGACATCGGTCACGACGACATTCTCAAGCGTGACATTGCCTGTATTCGCGACGTCCAGGCGGTAGCGCACCTGGTTCCCCGCCACGGAGATCGTTCCGGGCAGCAGGACCTTGGTGGCCTCAAGTGCTGCAATCTGGGCCGGACCGTTTGTGGTGATGCTGTCGCTCGCCGTGGTCGGAACACCGCCCGGCGCGAACCCGGTCACGGACGCCGTATTCTCCTGCGATCCGTCATCGACCATGTCTTGCGTCACGACGGTCGTGAGGCTGCAGGCGCGGTTCGTCACACCCGGCGCGAGGCTCGGGATGATGCACGAGAAATCCGGATCCAGCGGGTCCGTCACGGTGAGATCGGTCAACGTGACATTGCCGGTGTTTTCCACCGCAAAGAGATATGTCAGCGCTGTGCCGACCCCGCCGAAGGGCGAGGGTGTCGCGGTCTTCGTCAGGCTCAGACCCGGATCCGCGGCAGGCAGGGCGACCGGCAGCGACACTTCGTCGAGAACAGCATTGCCCTGCGGATCGACGGCCCGGCCCGAGGCGACATTGACCAGCGATCCGGTATCGAGATCGGCCTGTGTCACGATGTAATCACCGGTGCAGACCAGTTGCGCGCCGGGCGCCAAAGCATCGCTCACGCAGGTGAAATCGTCGATCAACGGATCGCGCACGACGACATTCTCGAGCGTCTGATTGCCCGTATTGGTCGCCGTGACCGTGAAGGTCAGCTCGTGCCCTGCGCCGCTGACGGGCAGCGGTGCCGCACTTTTGGCCAGCGTCAATGCGGGGGCCAGCGCCCCATCGACGCGCACAACGTCGGGCTGGGACAGAACGGTCGTATCATCCGCACCGAAGGTCGTCTCCGCGAAGGCCTCGTTCGTGATGAAGCCACGGTCGAGATCCTCCTGGGTCACAGGGATCTGCGCCTCACAGGTCACCGTCTCGCCCGGGATGAAATCCGGATCGCTGGCGCTCGGAGCGAAGCAGGGGATCTGGCCGGTCAGCGTGTCGTTGACCAAAACAGGCTGCGCAAAGGCGCGTGTGCCGGTATTGGTCACCACGAACGTGTAGGGGATGACATCGCCCACGGCGTTGAAATCGGTGACTTCCGCGACTTTCTCGATGCCCAGCGACGGTATGCCCTCATTCGGCACGAGCGCATCGTCCAGCAGGGACGACGTCGTGCCATCGGTGGCGAAGGCCACGTTGGTCACGCTGCCGAGGTCCACATCCGTCGCTGTCACGGTGTAGGTGCCGGTGCAGGTATATGTCTCCTCCGGGGCCAGCCCGTCATCGGGGAAGGCCTCGCAGGTCAGGTCCGCCGGATCGATCAGCGTGTCGACGATCGTCACCGGTTCGGTCACGGTCACATTGCCCGTGTTCGTCGTGATGAAGGTGTATTCGATGACCGCGCCGGTCACGAAGTCTTCCGCCGGGGTGTCCTGCGCGATCTTTTCAAGCGTCAGCTCGGAGACCTGCGTGGCGGTGATGGTGATCGCCGACGGATCCGAGGTCTGATCGTCGAGCGCGGCCGTGGCCGTATTCGTGATCTGGCCTTCATCGATATCGGCCTGCGTCACGCTCAGCGTCGCGGTGCATGTCAGCGTCGCGTCAGGCGCAAGACCCGTCGCCGGAACCGCCTCACAGACCGGCGCGACGCCGCGCTCCGCCAGGATCGGATCGTCGATCTCAACCGTGCCGAAGAGCGTGATGTTGCCCGTATTCGTGACGGTGAAGAGATACGGGATCGTCGTGCCGATAGTATCGAAGCTTGCCGGTGCATCCACTCCAAGCTCTTTGAGGAGCGCAATCGACGGGTCGGCCTCGATGACCTGCTCGGCCGGGTCGTCCAGCACATCCGTGAGCGGGCTGCCGATCGGCGGGGTGCCGATCACGGCAACGCTGTTGGACACGCCGCCCGCATCAACATCCGCCTGCGTCAGCGTATAGCTGACGAGGTAATCCGCCGTCTCGCCCGGCAACAGGACCCCAAGGCCGGAGCCAAGATCCGCCCCGGTGAAGACCGGCGCGGGCGCAGGGGTGATCGACGTTCCGTCGAGACGGCGCAGCGTCTCCTCGGTGATCGCGACATCGCTCAGGGTGACATTTCCGGTATTGGTGATCGATACCGTGAAGTCCAGAACCGCGCCAACCTCGGTCGCCGGGGTGCTGACGATCTTCGCCACGTCAATCCCCGGCATCGCGGGAATGGACACGGTGGCAGGCTCATTGCCGGTGCCGCCCGGGGCGCCGTTCCCGGAAATGTCCTGGGCCAGCGTGTCATCCGGGGACAGACCGCGCGCGATCACGTTGTTCGAGATGCCGCCCGCATCGATATCCGCCTGTGTGAGCGTGTATTCCGCCCGGTAGGTCCAGGTTTCGCCAACCGCCATGACGCCAGGTGCGCCTGTATCGCCCCCGGTCAGGACCGGCGGGTTGTCGAGGGTCAGTTCGGTGCCATCGTTGCGGCGCAGGGCCTCGATCAGGGTGATGCTGTCGAGGGTCTGGTTCCCGGTATTGGTGAGCGTGATGTCGAACCCGGCCACGTCGCCCGCGACGGGCGGGTCGCTCAACCCGGCATCGTCGAGCAGCTTCACGGCGGTGATGGCGGGAGATGCCGGATCAACGGAAACCGACACCGTGTCCGTATCGCTTAACGGGGCGCCCTCGGGGTCTTCTGCGACCACCGTCGCGGTGTTGGTCAATGTCACCTGCGCATCGATATCGTCCTGGGTCACAACATAGAAGGCGCTGAATTCCGCCACATCGCCGGGCCGCAGCACATCCCAGACCCCGTCTTCCACAGCGTCGGTGCTATCGCCCGTCGGTGCTTCATCCGCCAGCAAGGTATCACCGCCGATCGCGAGCGCGACGGTTCCGGAGGCGGAGGTGTGATCATCCGCGACCGTCACGTCGGTCAGGGTCTGATTGCCCGCATTGGTGACGCGGTAGCTGTAGCTGAGCGTCGTGCCGACCGTGACGTCGCCCGTCTCCGACGGGATCTTTTCGAGGATCAGCGCGGGTGCCGCCGTGACGGGCAGCGTCAGCATGGCGGTTTCACCCCCGGGCACGTCCGGAAGGGCAGCCTGATCCGAGAAGGCCCGCGCGAGATTGGTCAGCTCGCCTGAATCCACGTCGTCCTGCGTGACGATGTAGTCGGCGGTGCAGGTCAGCAATGCGCCCGGTGCCAGGCCGCCCGCAGGCAGTGTCGGGCAGGACACTTCGTCGATCTTGTCGTCGGTCACCGAAATCGGCGTGGTCAGCGTGACGTTCCCGACATTCGTGACGGCGTAGCTGTAGGTGATGACCTCTCCGGCCTCGGTAACCGCGGCGGTATCGGCGGACTTTTCGAGTGCCACCTCCGGTGCGGCATCGGGCCCGCGTGCGGTCACGTCGCCCACACCGGTGACGACAGCCGCATCGGGCGCGGCACTGGTGCCGGTGGCCGTGGCCGTGTTCACGAAAGAGCCGAAGCCATCGCCCGGTTCGCCATCGATATCGGCCTGGGTCACCGTGTAGGTGACCGTGCAGAGCGTGTCTGTCTCACCCGGGGCAAGCGTGCCCACATCGCAGGTGGCAGGCACCACCGGCAGATCGTCGGTGATCGAGATGTCGTCGACCGTGACATTGCCATCATTGGTCACGGCAATCAGGAAATCGACGGTATCGCCCACTTCCGTGAAGACGGGCTGACCGCCTGCCGGTGTCGGCGTCACGGATTTGACGACGGTCAGGACCGGCGCGGGCGTCGCGAGCGGAACCTCGGCACTGTCCTCGTCCTCCACATCCGCGCCCGTCGGATCGAAGCCGCGGACTGCGCCTGTATTGGTCAGGCTCTGCGCGTCGAAATTGGCCTGTGTGACCGTATAGGTCCCGGTGCAGATCAGCGCCGCATCGGGTGCCAGCGCAACATTCGCAGGCGCTGCGACCTCGTCCAATGTACAGGTCAGATCCGGCAACAAGGGATCCGTGATCGTCACGCCGGAGATCGTCTGGTTGCCCGTGTTGGTCGCGGTCAGCGTGAATTCGATCACATCACCGGTCGTCGCGGCCGCCGGTGCATCGCTCAGAACCTTTTCCAGTTCGAGCGCGGGCTCAGCGTCCGCCGACACCGTCTTGACGGCGGGGTTGGAGCTGACCGGGCGCTCATTGGGCGTTCCGGGGGCGAAGACTGTGTTGGCCACCGCCTCGTTGGTGACAAAGCCCGCGTCCAGGTCCTCCTGCGTGACGGGATAGACCGCCTCGCAGGTGAAGCTTTCGCCAACACCGAACACACCTTCGGAGGCCGGACGGCACGGGAAAGGCGCGTCGAAACGATCATCCGTGATTGTGATGTCCTGATCGAACGCGACGCTGGAGTTATTGGTCAACGTGTAGGTGTAGGTGATTTCGTCGTCTGCTTCCGCGTAGGTCACATCGGACGGATCGCTGTCCTTGACGAGCGTCAGGGCCGGCTGGGCATTCACCGGATAGATCGCATCATCCGCCGGGGAGACGACAGGCGCGTCGTCGAAGGTGCCGTTCGCCGTGGCGATGTTGTTGACGGAGCCGAGCGCGATGTCTCCGTCGAGGATCGTGTACTGCGCCGAGCAGGTCAGTTCTGCGTCGGGCAGGAACAAACCGCCTGCCGGAGCCTCGCACGAGACCGCATCGATCAGGCTGTCATCGACGGAGATCGGCCCGTCGACGGTGACGTTGCCCGTATTCGTGATAGTAAACGTGTAGTCGAGCACCGTGCCGGGGTTGAACGTGTCCGGCGTCGCGGAGACCAATTCCTTGGTGATGCTCATCTCCGGCGTCTGGATCGCGGTGACTGTGACGCTGTCCTCGTCCGAGATGACCGGGGTACCGTCATAGACCGTATTTCCGGTGGCCACGTTGGTCACTTCGCCCGCATTCAGGTCGGCTTGGGTGACGTCGTAGCTATGGGTGCAGGTCACGGAGCCGCCGGGCGCAAGCGGTCCGGTGTCACAGGGCAGATCGTCACCGATCCGGTCGTCATCCACGGTGAACGGCCCGTCCAGCGTGACATTTCCGCTGTTCGTGATCGTGAAATCGTAGCTGATCGTGTCTCCGACCGTATCAAAGGTGCCGGCAGACTGCGCCGAAAGGGCCTTGGCCACATCAAGTGCCGGGCTCTGGGTGGCGGGGACCGTCACGCCGTTGCTGGCCGCCGTGGCGGTGACCTCGGTCGGAGCGCCGGGTGCTTCCGGAACCACGGGCTGCGTCACGCTCGCATCTGCGGTGTTGACCACTTCCCCCGCATCGAGATCGTCCTGCGACACGACATAGCTGCCGGAACAGGTGAGCGACGCGCCCACCGCAAGCGGCGGCGCATCACAGACAATCGCGCTTTGCGTTTCGATCAGGGGATCGCTGACCGAAATCGGCGCTGTGATCGTGATATTGCCCGTATTGGTGACGGTGAAGCTGTAATTCAGCGTATCGCCCACAGCGCTGAACGGGTTCGGACCGGAGTCGAGCGCCTTTACCACCGCGATCTGCGGTGCGCCTGCCACTGTGACGAGGGTCGGATCGTCCTGACCCGTGCCGTCATCGTCCGAGACGTCGGATACCGGTCCATCCTGCGGATCGGTGGCGTTGACCGTCACCTGGTTCTCGACGCCGCCCGCATCGATGTCGTCCTGCGTCAGCGCATATGTCGCGCGGTATTCCCAGATCTCACCAACCTCGATCGCGCCAGCAACGCCGCCATCCCCGGAAACCAGGCTCGGCGTCAGGCTCAGCGGTGTGCCATCGCGACGCTGGAAATCCTCATCCAGCGTGACGGAATCTAGCGTCACATTGCCCGTATTCTCGACATTGATGACGAAGGTGATCGTGTCGCCCACTTGCGTCGGCGTCTGGAGCCCGCTGGTGATCGCCGTCTTCACGACCTCCAAGGCGCCATTCGTCGGAATGGGTGTTTCGGTCGGCGCATCGCTGTTCGCATCTTCGCCGCTCAGATCATCGGTCGGCGTTCGGTCCGGTCCCTCGGCCGATGCCGTGGCGGAGTTCTCGACCAGACCGGCATCGATATCGGCCTGGGTCAGGGCATAGGTGGCCGTGAAGATCACCGGCGCGGCGCCCACGGCGATATCCGGGCCATCGCCGTCGCCATCGATATCAGCCCCACCGGACGACAGCGTTGGCACAGGCGCGGTCCCTGCCCCGCCGAAGCCCGTTTCCGTAACGCTGGCATCAAACAAGGTGACGTTGCCGGTATTCTCGACATTGTAGGTATAGCTGATCAGGTCACCCACGCTCGCAATGCCATCCGCCCCGAGATCGAGGGAGGAGGTCTTCACAAGGGTCAGAGCCGGGGCGCGCGTCAAAGGCGTCTCTGTCGGATTGTCCCCGGCGGGGTTCGTGCCATCGTCGGACACATCGCTTGTCGGGGTGCCGTTCGGGCCTTCGCTTTCCGCGAGCACGGTGTTGCTCAGACCACCATCGTCGATCGCCTCCTGCGTGACGGTCGCCTCAGCCGTGTAGGTCCAGACCTCGTCCACATCGAGGAACCCGTCGCCATCCGTGTCGCCTGTGCTGAATTGCGGCAGCGTGCTCAGCGTCTGGGCTGTGCCTTCGGCTGTGGTGAGCGTGTCCGTGAGCACTGGCGGATCGAGCGTGACCGTGCCGGTATTCTCGACGGTGATCGTGTAGGTCACGGTATCGCCGGGCACCGGCGGCGCCGAGAGCGATGCCGCGGCGGTCTTCACCACCTGAAGGCTTGGCAGTTCGGTAAAGGTCGTCTCGGTCGGCGTGTCGTTGTCATTCGCGGAACCAGACGGATCGCTCACGGGCTGGCCTGCGGGATCATCCGCACTCGCCGTCGCCTGGTTGGTCACGCCGCCCGCATCCACATCTTCCTGGGTCAGGACGTAGGTGGCGGTGAAGGTGATCGTTTCACCAACCGCAACATCGAGAACCGCGTTGCCATCGAGATCCGAGCCGCCCGACGCATAGGCCGGTACGGGCAGTGTTCCGGTACCGGTGAACGACGTCGCAGCCTCGGTCACCGTCGCATCGAACAGCGTCGCGTTGCCGGTATTCGTGATGACGTAGGTGTAGGTGATGCTGTCGCCCGCCTCGACGCGGCCATCACCGCCGTCGTCAACGGATGCGGATTTCACCAGCGCCAGAGCCGGATCCCGCGCGATGGGCACCTCGACGGGCGCATCGATGCTGTCGGTGACCTCCTGATCCTGCGGATCGGTCGCCACGGCGGAGACGGTATTCTCGATACCGCCCGCATCGAGCGCCTGCTGGTCGACATCGAAGCTCGCCGCGTAGATCCAGGTCTCACCGACCTCGAACACGCCGTCCCCGTCATCGCCGGAGGCCAGCGTCGGTTCGGATGTCAGGCTCAGCGCCTCGCCGTCGGCATCCGTCAGCACATCGGTCAGAACAGGCGCGCTCAGAGTGACGTTGCCGGTGTTTTCCACCGAGATCTCGAACGTGATGGTCTGCCCAAGTTCGACCGGATCGGTGAGGGCCGTATCATCTGCCGTTTTCGCGATCTCCAGCGCCGGGGCGAGACCGAGCGGCGTCTTTGTTGGCACATCGTCGTCATTGGCCGCGCCAGAGAGGTCGGTCACCGGCTGACCTTCGGGATCATTGGCACTGGCCGTGGCCTGGTTTGTCACGCCGCCCGCATCCACATCTTCCTGGGTCAGGACATAGGTGGCGGTGAAGGTCACCGTCTCCCCGACCGCAACATCGAGAACCGCGTTGCCATCGAGATCCGTGCCGCCCGACGCATAGGCCGGGACGGGCAGTGTTCCGGTGCCGGTGAACGACGTCGCAGCCTCGGTCACCGCCGCATCGAACAGCGTCGCGTTCCCGGTATTCGTGATGACGTAGGTATAGGTGATCTCGTCCCCGACATCCGCACGGCCATCGCCGCCGTCATCGAGCGTGGACGATTTCACCAGCGCCAGCGCAGGCGCGCGATCGATCGGAACAACGACCGGCTGCGGGAGATCGCCAGTGACAGGGCTGTTTTGCGGATCCTGAGCCGTGGCGGAAACGGTATTCTCAATACCGCCCGCATCGAGCGCCTGCTGATCGACCTCGAAGCGCGCGGTATAGGTCCAGATCTCGTCGACCTCCAACGCGTTGTCGCCGTCGTCACCGCTTGTCAGCTGCGGTTGCTGGCTCAAGGTCAGCACGTCGCCATTGGCGTCGGTCAGGGTGTCGGTCAGAACCGGCGCGGTCAGCGTGACGTTGCCCGCATTCTCGACGGTGATGGTGAAGACGATTTCCTGCCCAAGTGCCACCGGATCGGTCAGGGCCGTATCGTCCGCGACCTTCGTCAGAACCAGTTCCGGCGCCTTGGTAATGGGCGACACGGCTTCATCCGCTGTATCCGACGCGGGGCCGCTCGCGCCCGGGCCGGTTCCCGTCACGCTCGCGCTGTTGGTGATATCCGCCTGCGCGTCGAGATCCTCTTGAGTGACCGTGTAGGTTGACGTGAAGGTCACGATGTCACCGGGTGCAAGGCTGCTCCAGATGCCATCATCGGGGGTGGCATCGGTCGACGTGCCGATCTCGTCCACATCGGAGCTCAGCGTGTCGCCCCCGACCGTCAGAGCCTGCGTGCCGTTCGCGGCACTGTGCTGGTCCGAGACCGTCACATCCGCCAGCGTCACGTTGCCGGTATTCTCCACGGTATAGGTGTACGTGATGACCTGCCCTGCGGTGACACCGCTTGTGACATCCGCCGCCTTGGTCAACAAAACACCCGGCTCCTGGCTGGCCGGGATCGACAGGGTGTCGCTGGCCGGGTCAGGTACTTCGTCACTGGTGGCGGTGGCGGTATTGGTCATGGCGCCGCCGTCCAGATCGGATTGTTCGACCCGGTCCGTGGCGGTGCAGCTGTAAAACTCCGAAGGCGCGATCCCACCGGCGGGCAGGCCGCTGCAGACAAAAGTCCCGATGCGGTCATCGGTGATCTCAGGCTCTTCGAAGAGCGTCACATTGCCGATATTGGCGATGGTGTAGCGATAGGTGACAAGTTCGTTCCACGTGTCGATTTCCGACGTGGTCGATTCCTTGACGAGCGAGAAGCGCGGCTCGCGGTCGGGGCCCTGAACGAAGACCGCGCCATCATCCGTGGCCTCGTCCAGCGCCGGATTGAGGGGCGTTGCCACCCCTGTCGCGACGTTTTCGAAACCCGCATACACCGTGGAGCCATCGGAGCTCGCGGCATCGATGTCGGCTTGCGTGACCGTGTAGACGAATTCGCAGGTGCTGTCGCTTTCGCCCGGCGCAAGCGTGCCGATGGTGCAGCTGACCGGCGAGACGGGCAGGCTGTCGGTGATCGTCGTGCTGGCTTGCGTGACATTGCCGGTATTGGTGACCGTGATCGCGAAGGTCAGCGGTTGGCCGGGATCGGTAAAGGCAGGCTGACCGCTCGCGGGTGCGGGCTCGATGGTCTTGACCACGTTGATGGACGAGATCGGCGTCACCAGCGGCTGATCGACCGTGTCGGTGCCGCTGATCGTGTCGCCCTGCGGATCGGTCCCCGTGGCGTCAGCGGTGTTGGTCAGGCTCTGGTTATCGATATCGGCCTGCGTCACCGTATAGGTGCCGGTGCAAAGCAGGGTCTCACCGGGCGCGAGCACGACATTCGCAGGCGCGGCCGCACCGCCGATGGTGCAGGTCAGATCCGGGATCAGCGTGTCGGACACGGCAATCCCCGAGATCGTCTGGTTGCCGTCATTGGTCGTGGAAATCTCGTAGGTCAGCACATCGTCGACGCGGGCCACGTTGCCCGTCAGCGCGGTGGTCATTTGCTTGTCGACGGTCAGCACTTCCTGCTGGTCAGCCGTGATCGTCTCGGATGCGTTGGGCGAGCGCACCATGGTCGCGGGCCCGGCGGGAGCATAGATCGTGTTCGCCGTCGCGTTGTTGGTCAGCTCGCCATTATCGAGATCGTCCTGCGTAATGAGATAAGGCACGTCACAGACATGCGTCTCACCCGGTGCAAAGACGGGAACGGTGCCGCCAGCCGCCGCGCGGCAAGGCAGCGTGCCCATCACGTCATCCTCGATCGTGATCGCGTCCGATAGTGCGACATTTCCTGAATTCTCCACCGTGAACCGGTAGGTGATGACATCACCGACCGTGTCATAGGGCAGGTTCGTGGGCAGCGCCGCTTTCGTCAGCGAGAGGGCGGGGTCCGCATCCACCGGGTAGATCGCCTCGTCGCTGGGCGATTGCACCGGATTGCCATCGAAGACCCCCGTGGCGAAGACCACGTTTGTCGAGGAACCCAGATCGATATCGTTCTGCGTGACGATATGCTCGGCCGTACAGGTCAGCGTGTCCCCGGGCGCCAGCTCGCCCCCCGGGACGGCCGGACAGACCGGCGTCACGAGGTTGTCTGTCAGGGTAATCGGCGCATCGATGGTCACAGTGCCATCGTTGGTGACGACGATGGTGTAGCTCAGCGTATCGCCCACGGTGAAGAAACCGGGGTTATCCGTGCCCGTGAAGGTCTTTTCCACGGCAAGGGAGGGATCCTGCACGGCGTTGATGGTCACGCTGGCGGGCTGGCTTTGAACCGGGCTGCCGTCGAAGACCGTGTCGGCCGTGGCCACGTTGGTCACCTCGCCCGCATCGAGATCGTCCTGCTCCGCGACCCAGTCATCTTCGCAGATGACCTGCGCACCGGGTGCCAGCGGCGTGGCGGTACAGGTCAGCGTCCCGGGGATCTTGTCGTCATCGACCGTGATCGGCGCGGTCGTCGTGACATTGCCGATATTCGTGACCACGTATTCGAAGGTCACGACGTCGCCCACATTGTCGAAACTGGAAGCACTGGTGCTTTTGACGCGCTTCGCGATCCGCAGCGCGGGCTGCTGATCCACGGTCACGGTCTCGGTGTCGTCGTCGCTTGCTGTCACGGTCGTGGGATCGCCGGGCGCGCGCGGAATGACGGCCTGCGTGACCTCCGCATCCGCGAGGTTTTCGACGAAGCCGCGGTCAAGATCGACCTGAGTGACCCGGTATTCGCCGGTACACGTATACGTCGCCCCCGGCGCCACGCCGCCCGCAGGCAGCGTCGGGCAATCCACGTTCGGGATGAGCGGATCGGTGACGGTGATGTCGGAGGTCAGGGTGATATTGCCCGTGTTGGTGACCACGAAATCATATGTCAGGGTCTGGCCCACGCTTTCGAGCGTCCCGGCAAAGGTGCTTTGCTTGTCGAGCGAGATCGCAGGCACCTGTGCCGGGCCCGCGACGGTTTCCGTATCACTCGCGCTGACCGGTGTGCCCAGAACGTTGGACGCGCCCGTGACGGTCACGGTGTTCGAGAAGCTGCCCGCATCCACATCCGCCTGATCGAAGGTCTTCGTCACGCTCAGCGGCGTCATGCCGTCCGCGCAAAGCGTCGTGCGGTCGCCCGGAAGAAGGTCCGGAAGCGCGCAGGAAAATGCCGGATCGGCGTCCGAGATCGACAAACCACTCAGGGTCACGTTGCCGGTATTGGTGACCGTGAAGCTGAAGGTTTCCGTATCGCCAACGGACCCGTAAAGGCCGTCGGTCGACACCTTGTCCACGGTCAGCGCGGCATTCTCGGCAGGGCCTTCAACGACGACCGTATCGGATTGCCCGGGAGGCGGCGTAACACCGGTCGGCGCATCGGCGGTCACATCTGCGGTGTTCGTGATCTCACCCGCGTCGAGATCCGGCTGCGTGATCGTGTAGCTCGCGGTGCAGCTGAGATCGGTGGCACCCGGCGCGATCGCCGGGATGGTACAGCTGACGGGAGCGCCGAAGAACGGGTCCGAGACCGAGACATCGGTCAGCGTCACATTGCCGGTGTTGGTCACGGCGAAGGTGAAGTCGACCACCTCGCCCACGGCGGAGAAGCTCGGATCGGCCTGCTTGTCGAATGTGAAGGACGCGGTGCGCGCGGGGCCTGTCACGGTCGCGGTGTCGGAGAGCGGGCCGACATCCGGCGACGACACGCTGCCGGTATTCGCCACCTGGCCTGCATCGATATCGTCCTGCGTCACGGTATGCGTGTAGGTGCAGGACGTATCGGTCACACCGGGCGCGAGCGTGGGGATCAGGCAGGAATAGCCGGGATCGAGCGAATCCGTGACCGTAATGCTGGTCAGCGTCTGGGTGCCGGTATTCTCGACCGAGAATGTATAGAGGATCGTGTCGCCCACAGCGTCGAACGTGCTGCGATCGGCGTCCTTGGAAAAGCTCAGCGCCTTCGTGGCGTCGGCGGGATCGATAAGGGCCGTGCTGCTGCTCGTCTGGGTCAGCTGCGCGCCGCGCGCCGGGACCGCAACCGCCGTGGCGGTGTTCGGGATCTCTTCGGCGTCCACATCGGCTTGAAGAACGGTGTAGCTGGCCGTCGGGCAGTTGGCCGTGGCGCCCGGTGCAATATCCGACAGGACACAGGAGAAGCCGGGGATCAGCGGGTCGCTCACGGTGACATCGGTCAGAGTCACGTTGCCCGTATTCGTCACGCTGAAATCATAGCTGAGCGACTGGCCGACCGTATTGAACTGCACCGGGCCGGTCTTCGTGAAGGTCATGGCGGGGGTCGCATCGACCGGCACGCTTGCGCTGCTCGCGTTGGAGCGGATGGTGACGGTGGTGCCGTTCTCGGTGAAGGGCACACTTGCCGTTGCCGTATTATCGACCTGGCCCGCATCGAGTTCGGCCTGCGTGATACCCACCCGCGTTCCGGTGCAGTCAAAGCTGTCGCCGGGATTGAACTCCGCCGGTTGCGCGGAGCAATTCGCAGGCGATGTCAGCGCCGGGTCGGTGATGGAGATCGGCTGACCTGCCGCGAGGACTTGCGTGTTGCCGGTATTCTCGACCGTGAAACGATAGGTGATCGTATCGCCGGTCGCGGAGACACTGGCGGTGTCCGCGCTCTTGGTGAGGGTGATCTCCGGATTGCGATCGGGCGCGATCTGCGCGCTGTCTTCGGCGGAGCGCGTCGGACCCGCGATGGCTTCTGCCGTGTTCACCACACGCCCTGCAAGAATGTCGTCGTCGGTCAGGGTGTAGTTTTCGGTACATTGCACCGTCTCGCCGACATCCAAGGGCAACGGGGCACAGGTGAAAAGCCCGATCTTGTCGTCATCAATGGTAATCGCGGGCACGCCGGTCGAGGCCTGCGTCAGGGTCACGTTGCCGGTATTGGTGACATCGAACGTGTAGGTGACGACGCGGCCGGTGGCGAAATCCGCCGCGGCCACGACGGGCGCGGTCTTTTCGAGGCCGAGCGCCGGGTTCTGGTCTGCGCTCACCGTGACCGTGTCGCTGTTGCTGCTGACCGGTTCGGCCGGAGCTCCTACCCCCGTCGCGGTGGCACTTGCAATGTTGGTGACGGAGCCTGCATCGAGGTCCGGTTGCGTCACCACGTAATCATCGGACGTACAGGTCACCGAGGCACCGGGCGCGATCTCGGTCGCGGCACAGGTCACGTTGACCTTGTCATCGGTGACGGCGAGCGTGTTCAGCGTCACGTTGCCGGTATTGGTCAGGATATAATCGTAGGTGAGGACGTCGCCGACCGTGTCGAACCGCGTGGCGGATCCGGCATTCAGGCGCTTGTCGAGGGTCAGACCGGTGGTCCGAACGGCGGGCACGAGCGCGTCGTCGCTGTCCGATGCGCTCAGCGCGCCCACGGTCGCCGAGAGCGATGCGGTGTTGGGCACCTCGCCCCGGTCGAGATCGTCCTGCGTGACCGCGTAGGTCGCGGTACAGGTCACCGAATTGCCCGGCTCGATGCTGCCTGCGGGACAGACCGCACCCCCGGTCAGCGTGTCCGTGATCGCAGGTTCCGGCAGGGTCACGTTGCCCGTGTTGCTGACCAGGAACTCGTACTGGATCACGTCACCGACCGCATTGTAATCCGCTGTAATCGCGGTTTTTTCCAGGGTCAGGTCAAGCGTCGGCGTATCACCCGGCACGCTTTCGCTGTCTGTCTCTGAAAGGTCCGTGCCATCCGGGGCGGTTGCCGTCGCCGTCGCCGTGTTGTCGATCGTATAGGCGGGATCGGCCGCCACGGAATTCACATCCGCCTGCGTGACCGTATAGCTGCCGGAGCAGGTGAAATCGTCACCGGGCGCGAGATCGGGAACCGTGCAGACGAGCCCCGGCAACAGCGGGTCGTCGATTTCGACCTCGGACAGCGTGACGTTGCCATCGTTCCGCACGAGGAAGTCGTAATCGATCGTATCGCCTGCACCGCCGAAGGACGTGGCCGATGTGGATTTGTCGAAGAACAGGACCGGGTTGGCGGTCGGTCCGGTCAGCGTCACCTGATCGCTCAATTGGCCAAGCGTGCCGAAATCCGGCACGCCTTCGGCTATGGCGATATTGGTCACAAATCCTCGGTCGACGTCCGCCTGCGTCGTCGTATAGGTCGCGGTACAGGTACTCGTATCCGGCGCGGGAGAGCCGCTCGGGCGGTCAAGGATGACCGTGTCCGCGCAAGTAACAGTCCCGATCTGGTCGTCTTCGACGGAAAGCTGCCGGATCGGCACCGAGCCAATATTCGCAATCTCGTATTCGAACGTAACCACTTCGCCCGGAGCGGTGAAGCTTGACGCATCGGCGGTCTTCTCGAGGGTATAGCCCGGCGCGACCGTCACGATATCCTGATTGCCCAGCGACGGCCCGCGACGGAAATCCCAGTAATTGTCGTTGGGGTCGTCGTCGAATACCTGCGTCACGGTCTGGCCCGTGGCGAGGATGTTGTTCAGAAGTGCGGGATTGCCGGAGGAGAACCAGCCGGTATTGAACGTGTTGTTGCCGAAGCCGGTCGTGAAACCGAAGCTCTGCGTGCCGTCATTGTTGGTGATTTCCGTCGTAAGCCCCGACCAGCTGCCGACATTGAAGCCGTTGATGATCAGCGAGATGTCGTTCTGATCAAATCCACCAGGCTGCGTATCGCCATCGAACGCACTGAAGCGGATGTAGATCTGCGAGAGACCACCGCCGAAATAGTCGGTGCAGCTCGAGAACCCGCAATCCAGCGAGATGGGATCGTTGATCGTGAAGGGGTTGCCCCTGAAAGCGGCAGGCTGACCGTTATTCTGGAAGCCAACGAAGGCACCGTCAGGATCCGAAAACTGATAATAGAGGTTGCCGTTCACGCCCTGCAGCACGATCGCGACGCCGCCCGCATCCGGATAATCATCCGGCAAAACGATGGAGGTTCCGGGAACGGTTGACGTGAAGGGCGTGGCGCCAGCCAGGGTGCCTGCAAACGCAAACCAAACCATGCTCAAAAGCCGGACGGCCCGCTTAAATTTCGGACTCATTAAAAGGGCCTTCCCGAAATACGATTCCCATCAATATTCGTACGGTCGGGATGTCCGCCGCGCCACATGGAGACGGTGGAAGTTGATTCTTGTGCCCTTTTAGCAACGCCGATAAAACGATTATTTTTCAAATATTTAAGATTTCTTGCCTATTTTCTGAACACGTTTAATGGGCGATTTGCCGCCAAGTCACGTTGCCGTGTTCAAATGGGCGCAGCAGCGTGTCCGCCTCCTGTCTCGAATTCGCCAAACACCGAGAGACGCGGCAAGAATTAGGCGATTGCCTTCTGCGCACGGCTCATCTGCGTCATATCACACATGCCGCGCCTTGCGTTTCAGGGCGTTCGGAACAATTTAAGCGCAAACATTCTGCAATCGTCCGCCATTCGACAACATGGTCGGCCTCCGACGAACGGGCCCCTCTTCATGCACATTCGGTCATTTTCCGCTTTCGCGATCCTGTCCTTCATCACGTTGTTCGCCGCACCGGTCGCAGCGCAGGACGATGAAGCCCCGCCGACGGAGGTCGTCAGGCCCGCGAAGCTGATGACCCTGAATGCAGAGCAGGCCATGCTGCGCAGGGATTTCTTCGGGCGCGTCACCGCGAAGGAAACCGTGGACCTCGCCTTTCAGGTCAGCGGCCAGATCGAACAATTCCCGGTCTCCGAGGGCGAAAGCTACGATGCGGGCGCGCTTCTGGCGCAGCTCGACCTGCAGCCACTCGAACGGAGCGTCAGCCAGGCGCAGGTGAACCTCAACAAGGCGCAGCGCGATCTCGATCGCCTTCAGAACCTCTCGAGCGCCAATGTCGCGGAGGTTCAAATCCAGGATGCCCGCACGCAACGCGATATCGCGCGCATCGCGCTTGAGAATGCCGAGGAACAGCTGGCCGACGCGACCCTGCGCGCGCCCTTCGATGCGCTCATCGTCCGCAGGCTGGCCGCGGCTTTCTCCACCGTCTCCGCCGGAACGCCGGTCGTGCGTCTGTCGGACATGTCGGAGATCCGCGTCGATATCGATGTGCCCGAAATTCTGTTTCGCCGCGCACAATCCACCGATGACGTGCGCTTCCTCGCGAGCCTGCCCGACACGGACGAGACCTATCCGCTCGTCGTGCGTGAATTCGAGGCCGAGACGGCTGATGTCGCCCAGACCTTCCGCGTGACTCTCGCCTTCACCGAAACACCGGGCGCCTTCGTTCTGCCCGGCGCATCCGTGACCGTGACGGCCGAGGCCCGCGAAGGGGATCAGACCCGGATGCAGATCCCCGAGACCGCGCTGGTCTACAGCGCCGACCGGACCCCGTCGATCATGGTCTTCGAGCCCTCGGGCGATGATCCGAATGTCGGATCGGTCCGTCAGACACCCGTCGAGATCGAGATCGGCGATGACGGCCGTGTCGGTATCGTCGACGGGCCCGCATCCGGCACGGAAATCGTCAGCGCGGGGGCGGCCATGTTGCAGGACGGCCAGCGCGTGCGGCGATTCACCGGGATCGGGGAGTAAACCCATGGGCAAGGGTATCGCCGAGGGCGCCATCAACCGCCCCCTTCTGACATGGATGTTGATGATCGGCTGCCTTCTGGGCGGGCTTTGGGGTTTTGCCTCCATGGGACGGCTGGAAGATCCGGCCTTTACGATCAAAACCGCGGTGGTCTTCACGGAATATCCCGGCGCCTCCGCCGAACAGGTCGCAACCGAAGTCAGCGAGCCCCTGGAATCGGCCATCCAGCAGATGTCCGAGATCAAGTTCGTTACCTCCTCCAACAAACCGGGCGTGAGCCGCATCACGGTCGAAATTGAGTCGACCTATGACGGGACCGAGCTGCCCCAGATTTGGGACAAGCTGCGCAACCGGGTGAACGATGCCCAGGGCACCCTGCCAAGCGGTGCCGGGCCGAGCCGCGTGAACGACAATTTTGGCGATGTCTACGGCATCTTCTACGCGGTGACCGCGCCGGGCTTCACCGATGCCGAACGTCACGACATGAGCGAGTTTCTCAGGCGGGAATTGCTGACCGTCACGGGTGTTGCCGATGTCGCCGTCGCAGGTCTGCCCGAGGAGCGCATCTTCGTGGAGCCCGACACCGCCGTCATCACCAATCTGGGCCTGCCCCCCGGTGCCATCGTGCAGGCCATCGCGGATTCGAACGCGGTCACGGATGCAGGCTCTGTCAGCCAGATGGGCCAGGAAATCCGCATTGATGCGCCCGAAGGCTCGGGCACGGTCGATGACATTCGCGGCCTGACCATCGGCGTTGCGGGCGAAGTCATCGAGATCACCGATTTCGCCCGTGTCTATCGCGGCCGTGTGGCCGATCCGAACATGCTGATCCGCTTCGACGGTGAAGAGGCGTTCACGCTGGGTGTCTCGGGCAAGGACGGCGAGAACATCGTCGATGTGGGCCGCGCCGTCGATGCAAAGCTTGACGCGTTGCAATCGGACATCCCCATCGGCGTGACGTTGCACCCGATCTATCAACAGCATGTCGTGGTCGATGAGGCCTCGTCGAGCTTCCTCGTCAACCTCGCCATGTCGGTGGGCATCGTGGTGCTGGTGCTCGCGCTCTTCATGGGGTGGCGCGCGGCGGTTGTGGTGGGGTCCACGCTGCTCTTGACCGTCGTGGGCACGCTGTTCTTCATGGCTCTCGCGGATCTTCAGATGCAGCGGATTTCACTGGGCGCGCTCATCATCGCGATGGGCATGCTGGTCGACAACGCCATCGTCGTCGCCGAGGGCATGCAGGGCGACATGGAGCAGGGCAAGACCTCGCGCGAGGCCGCGACCGACGTCGCGGGCAAGACGCAGATCCCCCTTCTGGGCGCGACCGTGATCGGCATCATGGCCTTCGCAGGCATAGGCCTATCGCCGGATGCGACGGGCGAATTCCTGTTCTCGCTCTTTGCCGTGATCGGCATTTCGCTTCTGCTCTCCTGGGTGCTCGCCATCACCGCGACGCCCCTGCTGGCGCATTACGTGTTCCGACAGGGCAGCGGCGAAGACACCGATCCCTATGGCGGGCCGGTCTTCCGCGCTTACGGCGCAGTTCTGCGCGCCGCGCTGCGTTTGCGCTGGCTCGTCGTTGCGGCACTGCTGGCCATCACCGTGGTCTGCTACTGGGGCTTCGGTCAGGTGAAGCAGCAATTCTTCCCCGACAGCAACACGCCCCTTTTCTATGTGCACTACAAGCTGCCGCAGGGGGCCAGCATCAATGCAACCGCGGCGGACATGGCCGTTCTCGAGGATTGGCTGGAGGCGCGCGACGACGTGGTGTCCGTCGCCACCTTCGTGGGTGGCGGTGCGACACGGTTCATGCTGACCTACGCGCCCGAAGAGGCGCTGCCGACCTATGGTCATCTCGTGATCCGCACGGAGACGCTCGAAGATATCCCGCCCCTGCGCGCCGATCTCGAAATCTTTGGCCGCAATGCCCTGCCCGAAGGTGAATTCCGCACGGAGCGGTTGGCCTTCGGCCCGGGCGGTGGCGCGCCGATCGCCGCGCGGTTCTCGGGCAGCGATCCGGATGTGCTGCGGGCGCTTGCGGAAGAGGCCGCCGGGATCATGCGCGCGTCCACGGACCAGTTGCAGGATCTGCGCACCGATTGGCGCGAACGGGAATTGGTCCTGCGCCCGGATTATTCCGAGGAACGGGCCCAGACCGCAGGCGTGAACCGCGCCGATCTGGCCACCGCACTGCAGACGGCGACCGATGGATCACGCGCGGGCGTCTACCGCGAGGAAGACCGCCTGATCCCGATCATCGTGCGGATGCCGGGGGCCGCGGAACCCGGTGCGGCCCATCTCATTGACCAGATTGTCTATTCGGAAGCGGCGGGCGATTTCATCCCCGTCGAGCAGATCATCAACGGATTCGATTACGGCGTCGAGGATACGCTTTATCAGCGCCGCGACCGGGTGCCGACCATCACCGTGGAGGCAGGCGTGCCTGCCGGGGTCAATGCCTCTGCCGTCTTCACGGAGCTGCGCGGCCCGATCGAGGCGATGGATCTGCCCGACGGCTACAGCCTCGAATGGGGCGGCGAATATGAAAGCTCCACCGAAGCGCAGCAAAGCCTTGGCGGTCAGCTTCCCGTGTCGCTCCTGATCATGGTGGTGATCTCGATCCTGCTCTTCGGCAAGCTGCGTCAACCGCTCATTGTCTGGCTGCTGGTGCCGATGGCGGTGAACGGCGTGGCGCTTGGCCTTCTGGGCACGGGTCTGCCCTTCTCGTTCACGGCCCTTCTCGGACTGCTGTCGCTCTCGGGCATGCTGATCAAGAACGGCATCGTTCTGGTCGAGGAGATCGACCTGACGCGCGCCGACGGGGTGCCGTTCCGGGAGGCCATCGTTCAGGCGTCGACCTCGCGTCTTCGTCCGGTCGTTCTGGCTGCGGGCACGACCATTCTGGGGATGATCCCGCTCTTGTGGGATGCGTTCTTCGCCTCGATGGCGGTGACGATCATGGGCGGGCTTGGCTTCGCGTCGATCCTGACGCTGATCGCCGCACCGGTCTTCTATTCGTTGATGTTCCCCAAGGCCGACAAGGAGGCCCGGCAGGCAGCGGCGTCATAAGCCCCTGCCCTGCCGGGTCCGGCGCCACAGCTGATCAGTCGGGCAGAACGGCCGTCGCCTCGATCTCGATCTTGGCCTCGTCTTCCACGAGCGCGGAGACGACCACCATCGTCATCGCCGGGAAGTGGTAGCCCATCACGTCGCGGTAGGCCGCGCCGATCTCTTTCTGATGGGCCAGGTATTCCGTCTTGTCGGTCACGTACCAGGTCAGCCGCGCGATATCGGTGACCGATCCGCCGGCCGCCTCCACGACGTCGCGGATATTCTTCAACGCCTGGACCATCTGACCGATGAAATCATGCGCCTCGAAAACCTGCTCCGCGGTCCAGCCGATCTGGCCCCCCACGAACAGGACCCGCCCTTCTGCGACGATACCGTTGGCGTAGCCTTTCGCGGGCTTCCAGCCTTCGGGATGAATGGTGATGGTGCTCACGGCGTCCCCTCCATGAATTGGGCGAGTGCCGCCCGTTTGTCCTCCGGCCACCGGATGGAGCGCATCGCGTCGAGATCGACATAGATCAGCGTCAGGTCGGCCGTCAGCCGCGCCTCGCCCTTGCAGGACGCCGTCACCCTTGCTGCGAGGCTGGCCCCGCCGATCCGCGTGACGGTGAATGCCCAATCCAGTTCATCGCCCAGCCGCGATGCCGCGTGAAAGTCGGTCTCGATCCGGCCCATTGGCACGCCCGTCCGGTCGCGCACATGCATCTCGGCGAATGGCCATTTCAACGCGTCACGAAACAGGGTCTCGACGACTTCGTTGATCATCTCGAAATAGCGCGGGTAGAAAACGATCCCGGCCGGGTCGCAATGCTGAAACATCACCGCGTTGCGATAGGTGTAGGCCGCCATTTCGCATCCGTCCCGTTATATCCTGATCGCGCTCGGATCGCGCCGAATTCCCTTCGATTTTCCGGCACTGCGACAAAAACTTCAAGCCTAAAGTTTTATACTTGAAATTTCTTCGGCCCGATGGATACTTCCCCTGACATCGCTCATAGGAGGTGACGCCGTGAAGACCGTCTGTCTGGGAGGTGGGCCCGCTGGCCTTTACTTTGCCATCAGCCTCAAACTGCGCAATCCCGCCTCCGACGTGGTGGTGATCGAACGCAACAAGGCCGATGACACGTTCGGCTGGGGTGTGGTCCTGTCCGACGAGACGCTCGACAACCTGGCGCGGAACGACGCGAAAAGCGCCGAGGCGATCCGCGAACATTTCGCCTATTGGGACGATATCGCCGTCGTGAAGGATGGCACGCGCATCACCTCCACCGGGCACGGCTTTTGCGGGATCGGCCGCAAGAAGATGCTGCTTCTTTTGCAGGACCGCGCGCGCGAATTGGGCGTCGATCTGCGCTTCGAGACGGAGGTCGAGGATATCGACGCGCTGCGCCGCGAGTATGATCTTGTGGTGGCCGCCGATGGCGTGAATTCCCGCACGCGGACCCGCTATGAGGACGCCTTCAAGCCCGAGATCGACACCCGCGCCTGCAAGTTCATCTGGCTCGGCACCCATGCCAAGTTCGACGATGCCTTCTCCTTCATCTTCGAGAAGACGGAGCATGGCTGGATCTGGGCCCATGCCTACCAGTTCGACGACGACACCGCGACCTTCATCGTCGAATGCTCCGAGGAGACGTGGCGCCGCGCGGGCTTTGACAAGATGAATCAGAATGAGACCATCGCCGCCTGCGAGAAGATCTTCGCCAAGGATCTCGACGGCAATGCGCTGATCTCGAACATGAAGCATCTGCGCGGCTCCGCCTGGCTGAATTTCAACCGCGTGCTCTGCGAGAAGTGGCACCACGAGAACGTCGTGCTTCTGGGCGATGCCTCGGCCACGGCGCATTTCTCCATCGGGTCGGGCACCAAGCTGGCGCTGGAATCCGCGATCGCGCTGGCCGAGCTGGTGACGACCAAGCCGACACTCGAGAAGGCGTTCGAGACCTACCAGGAGGATCGCCGCCTTGACGTGCTGCGCCTGCAATCCGCCGCGCGCAACTCGACCGAATGGTTCGAGGATGTGGAGCGGTATCTCGACCTTGATCCGGTCCAGTTCAACTATTCGCTTCTGACGCGCTCGCAGCGGATCAGTCACGAGAACCTGCGCCTGCGCGACGCGCAATGGCTGCGCGAGGCCGAGGAATGGTTTCAGGCGCAATCTGGCGCAAATGGCGTGCATCGCGCGCCGATGTTCGCGCCCTTTCAGCTGCGTGACATGCGGCTTGCCAACCGCGTCGTCGTCTCGCCCATGGCGCAGTACAAGGCCGTGGATGGCTGCCCGACCGACTGGCATTTCGCGCATTATGCCGAACGCGCCAAGGGCGGTGCGGGCCTTGTCTACATGGAGATGACCTGCGTCTCGCCCGAGGGCCGGATCACGCCAGGATGCCCCGGTCTCTACGCGCCCGAGCATGAGGCGGCCTGGAGGCGTCTCGTGGATTTCGCCAATGCCGAGACCGAGGCGAAGCTCTGCATGCAGATCGGCCATGCAGGCCGCAAGGGCGCCACGCAGCTCGGTTGGGAAGAGATGGACGCGCCTCTGAAGGAGGGCGGCTGGCCGCTTCTGTCGGCCTCCGCGATCCCGTGGGCCGAGGGCAGTCAGATCCCAAAAGCCATGGACCGCGCCGATATGGACATGGTGCGCGATCAATTCGTCGCGGCCACCGAGATGGCCGACCGCGCGGGCTTCGACATGGTCGAGCTGCACGCCGCGCATGGTTACCTGATCTCCTCCTTCATCTCGCCACTGTCGAACACCCGGACGGATGAATATGGCGGAAGCCTCGAGAACCGCATGCGCTACCCGCTCGAAGTGTTCCGCGCCATGCGCGCGGTCTGGCCCACCGAAAAGCCGATGTCTGTACGTATCTCGGCCACCGATTGGGTTGGCGAACGCGGCGTCGAGGGCGAGGAAGCCGTCGCCATCGCAGCCATGTTCAGTGCCGAAGGCGTGGATCTTGTCGACGTGTCCGCCGGCCAGACCAGCGTCGAGGCGAAGCCGGTTTATGGCCGCATGTTCCAGACGCCGTTCTCGGACCGGATCCGCAACGAATGCGATATCCCCACCATGGCGGTCGGCAATATCTACGAACCCGACCACGTCAATTCGATCCTGATGGCCGGACGCGCCGACCTCGTCGCCCTGGCCCGTCCACATCTGGCCGATCCCTACTGGACGTTGCATGCAGGCGCCGCCCTGGGTGACGATCAGACCGCCTGGCCCCTGCCCTATTTGCCCGGGCGAGACCAGATGCGCCGCTTGGCCGAACGCGGTGAGGGTCTGGGGATCCGGGTATGAGTGATCTTTCCGGCAAGTCCGTGTTGGTCACCGGAGGCGGTACGGGCCTCGGCGCCGCATTGGCGCGCGCTTATGCAGAGGCCGGTGCGGATGTCTGGATCGCCGGGCGCCGCGAAGGCCCCCTTCAGGAGGTCGCGGCGAGCCATGACGCGATCCGGTGCGTCACCGCCGATGTGACCGATGAAGCCTCCGTCGCCGCCATGTATCAAGCCACAGGCCCCTGCGATATCGTCATCGCCAATGCCGGGGCCTCCGCCTCCGCGCCTTTCCCCAAGACGGACCTCGCCACCTGGCAACAGATGATCGACGTCAACTTGACCGGCGTCTTTCTGACCCTGCGCGAGGGCGCGCGGAAGATGAAAAAGCGCGATTGGGGCCGCCTGATCGCCGTGGCGTCGACCGCCGGGCTGAAGGGTTATCCCTACGTGGCGGCCTATACGGCGGCGAAACACGGCGTAGTCGGGATGGTGAAGGCCACAGCCCTTGAGATGGCAAAGACGGGCGTGACGGTGAATGCGCTCTGCCCCGGATTTCTCGACACTGAAATGACGGAGCGGTCGGTTGCCAACATCATGGAGAAGACCGGCATGTCCGCCGCCGATGCCCGTGGGCAACTCGAAAAGATGAGCCCGCAGCGCCGCCTGACCCAGCCCTCGGAGGTTGTTGCCGCGGCAATGTGGCTATCCGGGCCCGGATCGGAGGGGATCACCGGGCAGGCGATCTCCATCTCGGGCGGCGAGGCCTGAGCCTACTGAAAGCCATGCAACAAGAGGTCCGCCGCGGCCAGCAGCTCATCGCGGACAAGTTCTGCACTGCCAACGGCTATTCCGATTTCGGATGCCGGTAGCGCCACCATCTGCGACACGAGGATGACGTAGGGCGCGCCCGCAATCACGGTCTCCACGTGCAACTTCGGCACCAAGTCCCCCCAGTAGGATCGCGGCATGACCGGCGCACACAGGATGTAGGTTGTCTGGATCCCCAAATCGGCCTGCAGTCGGCACACGAGATGGAGGCCGTCCCGCGTCTGAAAGATCGTGCCTTGGCTCACCCGAGAAATCCCTTCTGGCGGATGCGGGCAAGGGTCGGCCCGTTCGCATGCAGTTGGCGCAATTCCTCGTTCAGACCGGCCTTGGCCGCTGCCCGCCATTCCGCACTTTCCCGCGCCCGCCGGGCTTCGGCCAGACCGGTGTCGATGCATTCACGTACCACCTCCGCGATCGACACACCGCGCAACCGCGCCTCCTCTTCGAGCGCCGTTTTGCGCTCTTCCCCGATGTCGCGAATATTCAGGACGGCAGGCATGGCTCGGTCTCCGGTTCATGATGCCGCTACGCATACTGCAACACAATTAGCAACACAATCGGAAGCGACGAGGAAACGGATCAGCCCCGCTTGACCGCGGAATACCCCGCCATCGCCGCATAGCCTCCGACGATGGCCTTGCGCTGCGCGTGATCGAGGATCTGATTGATATCCTTGAAGCCCGCAGGCGCACGCTTTTCGACCTCGTCGATCACACGCTCCGGACCGCCCACGCGATTGGTCCGCACGACCTCCGCCGTCTTGGGCAGGCGCTCCTTCTCGTAGCGCCAAAGGGCGGCGCGCGGATGTTCGGACCCGGCCAGCGCATCCGCCAGACAGCGCGCATCGAGGATCGCCTGACTCGCGCCGTTCGATCCAACGGGATACATCGGATGCGCTGCATCGCCCAGAAGCGTGATGCGCCCGAAGGTCCAGCGCGGCAGCGGATCGCGGTCGGCCATGGGATATTCGAAGATCGCCTTGGTCGCGCGCACAAGCTTGCCGATATCCATGCCTGGCACATGGAAGCGCAGCGCATGCGGCAGAACGCGTGCCAGCGGCACCTGCCGCGACCAGCTGTCGGGCGGCGGGGTCGAGATCGCGGGATCCTTGATCCGCACGTTCACGACCCAATTCGTCAGCTGCTTGCCCTTCACCGCAGGCGCGATCGGGTACAGCACGAACTTGCCGCCAAGCCCGCCACCGATGGCCATGCTTTCCCCGTCTTCCCAGACGGGCATGTCCGCCGCACCGCGCCACATCACGACGCCCTGCCAAGAGGGTGGGCCTTCGTTGGGATAGAACACGCGGCGCCCGGCGGAATGGATACCATCGGCGCAGATCAGCACCTCGCCCCGGTCGGTCACACCCGCGCCGCCTTCAACGCTGTCGGTGAAATGCGCGGTCACGCCGGATTCGTCCTGCACGAAGCCTGCGAGCCTGCGCCCCGTCCGGATCGCATCCGGTCCCAACCGGTCGATCACCGCGTCATGGATCACCTTCTGCAACCGCCCGCGATGGATGGAGAATTGCGGCACCTCGTGGCCTGCATGCATGCCGCGCAGTTCAGACCAGACCTCCTGCCCCTGCTTGGTGAGGTAGGACAGCTTACGCGTGCGCACGCCCACCGCATCAAGCGCGGGCAGAAGCCCCAGCGCATCAAGCTCCTTGATCGCGTGGGGCAAAACGTTGATGCCCACGCCCACCTCGCGGACCTCGCGCGCGGCCTCGTAGATCGTGACGGGAATGCCCCGCGCATGCAGCATCAGCGCGGTCGTGAGCCCACCGATCCCGGCCCCTGCGATCAGAACCCGCATGCGATCACTCCTCCGGCGGCGGCAGGAAATCCACCTCGTGCTCGGCCGATACGGCGACGACATCCGCCGGGTTCGCCTCTGGCCCGAGATTGTGCAGCGCCCAGAACAGATCATAGAGCCGCCGGGTCGGCGCGACCCAGAAGAAGCATTTGATCGTCGTGTCGGTCTTGTTGAAGATCCCGTGCGGGATGCCGCGCGGCAGACGGATCAGATCGCCCGGCTCGGCATAGGCCTCGACCCCGTTCAGCAGCAGATCGAACCGGCCTTCGAGCACATAGATGAACTCGTCCTGCGTCGGGTGGATATGCGGCGGCACGAAGGTGCCCTTTGGCAGCGTCGCATGCCAGGACATGCAGGCTTCGGTGTTCTGTTTCGGCACATAGGTCTGGCCGAGGATGTTCCAGCTGATGTCGTCTATGCCGGAATTTGCCTTGGTCACGCCGGGCAACATGGTCATCGGGATCTCCTCTTCGGGGTCAGACGTGCAGGAAGCGATCCTTGACCTCGGGGGTCGAGAGGATCTCGGAATTGGTGCCGGTCCAGACCACCTGGCCCTTCTCGATCACGACGTGGCGGTCGGCGAATTTGGTCAGCGCGTCGACATTCTTGTCGATGACGAGGATCGCCTCGCCTTCGTCCTTCAGCTTTGCGAGCACCGCCCAGATATCGGCGCGGATCAGGGGCGCGAGGCCCTCAGTGGCCTCATCCAGCACGATCAGCCGCGGATTGGTCATCAGCGCACGCCCGATGGCCAGCATCTGCTGCTCGCCGCCCGACAGCTGGCTGCCCATATTGCGGCGCCGTTCCTCGAGGCGGGGGAATAGCTCATAGATCCGCTTCGCGTTCCACTTTCCGCCGGGCCGAGCCGTGGCGACGAGGTTCTCGTGCACGGTCAAAGTGGGAAAAATCTGCCGCCCCTCGGGGACAAGGCCAAGTCCCGCATGGGCGATCTTGTGGGGTTCTGCGCCGGTGAAGTCCTTGCCATCGACCTGAACGCGGCCGCCACGCGGCGTCAGCATCCCGAAGATCGATTTGATCGTCGTGGTCTTGCCCATGCCGTTGCGGCCCAGCAGCGTGACCACCTCGCCCTTGTCCACGTGCAGGTCTATCCCGAACAGGATGCGGCTTTCGCCGTAAGCGGCTTCGAGGCCTTCGACGCGGAGCATCAGGCGGCCTCCTCTTCTTCGCCGAGATAAGCTTCGCGCACCTTGGGATCGTTGCGAACGACCTCGGGCGTGCCGGTCGCGATGATCTGCCCGTAGACCAGCACCGAAACCCGGTCCGCAAGCTGGAAGACCGCATCCATGTCATGCTCGATCAGGACCATGGTGAGGCTGCCCTTCAGGCGTTTGAGACGCGCAACGAAGGCCTCCGCGTCCTCGCCCCCCACACCCGCGAGCGGCTCGTCGAGAAGCAGGATCTGCGGTTTCGTCGCGAGTGCAATGGCCAGCTCCAACCGGCGATGCTCGCCATGGCTGAGCGCGGAGGCCACCGCATCCACCCGGTCCTCAAGCCCCGCCTCTGCCAGAACACGCAACGCGGTGTCGTTCAGCGCCGCCTCGTCCGCGACCGTCCCGAAGAACCGAAAGCTCGACCCGGACCGCGCCTGCACGGCAAGCGCCACGTTTTCCAGCACGGTGAAGCTGGGCAGGATGGAGGTGATCTGGAAAGACCGGGCAAGCCCCATATGCACCCGCTCGGGCATGGAGCGCGCCATCAGGCTTTGCCCATCAAGCAGGACATCGCCAGAATCCGAGGCGAGCTGACCCGAGAGCTGCGAGATGAAGGTGGTCTTGCCCGCCCCGTTGGGTCCGATGATCGCATGCAGCTCGCCCGGCTCGACAATCAGCGACACGTCGTCCGTGACTTTCAATGCACCGAAGGATTTGCACAGATTGCGGATCTCGAGGCGGCTCATTTCGCGGACCCTCCGATCCCGAGTTTCTTGAAGACGCCGGTAATCCCGTGCGGCGAATAGAGCACCATCAGGACGAGGAAGAGGCCGAACCATAGCTTCCAATGCTCGGTCAGCGATCCCAGCACCTCCTCCAGCAGCAGCACCGCGACCGCGCCGCCGATTGCCCCCGTGAGCGTGCCGATCCCGCCGAGGACGACCATGACGATCAGCTCGCCCGAACGGTGCCAGGAGATGAAGGCGGGCGAGACGAACTCCGCCTGATTGGCCAGGAACACACCCGCCACGGCGGTCAGGCAGCCCGAGATGACGAAGGCGGTCAGCTGGTAGCGGAACGGCGAATAGCCGATCGCCTCCATCCGCACGCGGTTCTCCCGGATGCCGGTCAGGACCCGCCCAAAGCGCGAGCCCACGATGCGGTGACACAGCCAGAACAGCGCGATCAGCATGATCAACGTAGCGTAATAGAGCGTGAAGTCGTTCTCCAGCATGTCGCTGCCCAGAACGGTCGAGCGTTGCGACAGCCCGTAGCCGTCATCGCCGCCATAGGCCGACAGCGAGATGAAGAAGAAATAGGCCATCTGCCCGAAGGCCAGCGTGATCATGATGAAATAGACGCCCGTGGTGCGCAGCGAGATCGCGCCGGTGATCAACGCGAAGAGTGCCGAGACACCCATCGCGGCTGCGATCTGAACGAAGATGTCGTTGATCCCGTAGCTCGATAGGACCGCGACCGCATAGGTGCCGAAGCCAAGATAAGCCGCGTGCCCGAAGGACACCATCGCGCCATAGCCCAGGATCAGATCGAGGGCGAGCGCTGCAATCGCGTAGGCCAGGATGCGCGTGCCGATCAGCACGAGGAACGGATCGTCGATGGCCGCGGCCACGGGCGGTAGCGCCGCGAAGATCGCGAACAGGATCAGGGCCGCGCGGACGCGTCCCGCGATGGGACGGCGCGCCGGGCGCGCGCTGCTCAGGGTCGCCTCCGCCATCAGCCGCGCCCTCCGAAGAGACCCGCGGGCTTCGCGAAGAGGATCGCCGCCATAAGGATATAGACGAGCATCGGCGCCAGCATCCGCCCTACCTGCCCTGCCGCCGACGGATCAAGCACGGAGCGCAGCCAGATCGGCCCGAAGACGCCGCCGACCGTATCGACGACCGCGACAAGGATCGCGCCGAAGAAGGCGCCCTTCACCGACCCGATACCACCGATCACCACCACGACGAAGGTCAGGATCAGCACGCTTTCCCCCATGCCGGTATCGACCGACAGGATCGGCGCGACGAGCGCGCCCGCGAAGCAGGCCAGCACGCCGCCCAACGTGAAAACGATGGCGAAGAGCTTGCCGATATCGATGCCAAGCGCGGAGACCATCGTGCGGTTCGTGGCGCCTGCGCGCAGCAGCATGCCGATCCGCGTGTGGTTCACCACGACATAAAGCCCAAGCGCGACGCCAAGCCCGGCGGCAATGATGGCGATGCGATAGACCGGGTATTGCAGCGGGCCCATGAGCGGGATGGAGCCGGAAAAGATCTCGGGCAGCGGAACGGAGAGGGGCGAGACGCCCCAGATGATCTTTACCGCCTCATTGGCGATCATCACGAGCCCGAACGTCGCCAGCACCTGATCGAGATGCGACCGCGCGTAGAGCCTTCGGATCACCAATACTTCGAGGACGAGTCCCACCACGATGGCGGCAGGGAACATCAGCAGAAGCCCCCACCAGAAGCTGCCGGTGAGAGCCGCGAAGGTCGCGATCAGGTAGGCGCCCACCATGTAAAGGACGCCATGGGCGAGGTTGACCACATCCATGATCCCGAAGACGAGCGTCAGCCCGGCCGCGATCAGGAAGAGCAGAACGCCAAGCTGAACGCCGTTCAGTAGCTGCAGCACGAAAAGGTTGGTCATTCTGCGGTCTCCCTCGCCCTTCGCGCTTACTCCATCTCGCAGTTTGCGGCGTAGTTATCGACGTAATCGTCGAAGACCTGGTCACGGATCGAGGTGCCGTACATGCCGTCATCCCGCTTCACCGCTTCCACCACGTAGAAGTCCTGGATCGGGAACTGGTTCTTGCCGAAGGAGAAGTCGCCGCGCGGGCTGTCGAAATCGGCCTCGGTCAGGGCCGCGCGCAGGGCCGCGCGATCGGTCAGATCGCCGCCCAGCTTCTCAACCGCGCTGTGGATGAGCTGCGCCGCGTCATAGGCCTGCATCGCGTAGGTGCCGGGCACCGCGTCGTATTTCTCGATATAGGCTGACACGAAGGCCTCGTTTGCGGCATTGTCCATGTCGGGCGCCCAGTTGGCACCGCCCAGAAGGCCGACGGCCGCGTCCTGCGTCGCAGGCAGCGTGGTCTCATCGACCGTGAAGGCCGACAGGAACGGAATGCCCGTGAGGCCCGCCTGATCGTATTGCTTCACGAGATTCACACCCATGCCGCCCGGCATGAAGGTGAACAGCGCATCGGGCTGGAAGGCCGCGATCTGCGCAAGCTCGGACGAGAAGTCGAGCTGGCCGAGTTCGGTAAAGACCTCGCCCGCGATGCCGCCCGTGTAGGAATTCTTGAAGCCCGCGAGGCTGTCCTTGCCCGCCTGGTAGTTCGGCGCCATCAGGAAGACGTTCTGGTAGCCTTGGCTTTCCGCATAGGCGCCCATCACCTCGTGGTTCTGGTCGTTCTGATAGGAGGTCACGAAGAAGTTCGGGTTGCACTCCGCACCCGCGAAGTTCGACGTGCCCGCATTGGTCGAGATCAGCACGGTGCCGGTCTCTGTCACCGGACGGTGGATCGCGATCAGGATGTTGGAGAAGATCGGACCGACCACGAAATCGACCGCATCGCGGGCCACAAGCTCTCGGGCGCGGTCGGCGGCGAGGTCGGGACGCAATTCGTCATCGACGACGATGATCTCGGTCTCCATGCCGCCCAGCATCTCGTTCTGCTCGGCAAACAGCATGAAGCCGTTGCGCGCTTGCTCACCAAGGGCCGCAGCGGGGCCAGATAGCGTATAGACGAGGCCGATCTTCAGCACGTCGTCATTGGCAGATGCCGGTGCCTCGGCATGGGCGGCGGCGAAGGCCGTTCCGGTCAAGGCCAGCGTGGCACAGGTCGAGGCAAGAGGTGTTCTCTTCAATGTCATGGTCGTATCTCCCGGTTGATCTGTTGGTGGGCCCCGCCTCTTTGGGCGATGTGCCGGATGAATGTGCATCACGCTGTCAGCGTCGGTCTTTGACCTTTCGTTCCGTGTCAGGCCCGCCCCGCAGAGGAGCCTGTCTGCCCGGGGCGGTCAACGGCAATGATGCAAACATCGACGCCGTCCGACCCTGTCCGGGCCCCATTTCGATCAATCGTTACCCGTGATTCGATTTATTTCAAGCTCAAACCTTTTTTGCTTGAAATAAAAAAATGGCGCGCCTAGCGTTTTGGCATTGGCGGTCCGAGATGGCCCGCCCGCGACGCAAGACCAGAGGCATCATGGACCAGTATGCGGATCTGAAAGACGCCCCGCCCCTCGCCCAGAACGGCGACGCGAAGGAACATCTGCGCCTGTGGTTGCGGCTTCTGAAGACCTCCCGCCGGATCGAGGCGGTGCTGCGCGACCGTCTGCGCACGGAGTTCGACACCACCCTGCCCCGCTTCGACGTGCTGGCGGCGCTCGCCCGGTTCGAGGACGGTTTGAAGATGAGTGCCCTTTCCGAAGTGCTCCGCGTCTCCAACGGCAATGTCACCGGGATCGTGGACCGGCTCGTTGAGGACGGCCTGGTCGCCCGCGTGAAAGTGCCCGGAGATCGCCGGGCCTCGCTCGTCCACCTGACCGACGCGGGCAAGACCGAATTTGCGCGGCAGGCCACGGCGCATGAAGCCTGGATTGCCGAGTTGCTGGGAGAGATTTCCCCCGAAGACGCGGCGCATCTCTCCGCGCAGCTCGATGCCCTATCCGCACCGGAGGCCCCATGAGAACCGACACGACGCATTTCCGCTGCGAGATCGAGGACGGCATCGCCACGCTCCGGCTCGACCGGCCCGACCGCAAGAACCCGCTGACCTTCGACAGCTATGCCGAATTGCGCGACTGGTTCCGCGATCTTGCTGCCGATGACAGCGTGAAGGCGGTGGTCTTTGCGTCCAATGGCGGGAATTTCTGCTCGGGCGGCGATGTGCACGAGATCATCGGCCCGCTCACGAAGATGAACATGAAGGAGCTTCTGGCCTTCACACGCATGACCGGCGATCTGGTTAAGGCGATGATCCATTGCGGCACGCCGATCATTGCCGCCGTGGACGGCATCTGCGTGGGTGCCGGCGCGATCATCGCGATGGCCTCCGACATGCGGCTGGCCTCGCCCGAGGCCAAATGTGCCTTTCTCTTCACGCGCGTGGGGCTTGCGGGCTGCGACATGGGCGCCTGCGCGATGCTGCCCCGGATCATCGGCCAGGGCCGCGCGGCGGAGTTGCTCTATACCGGTCGGTCGATGGGCGCTGACGAGGGCGAGAAATGGGGCTTCTGGAACCGCGTCGTGCCCGCCGATGCGCTCGAGACCGAAGCGCAGGCGCTGGCCGCCAAGATCGCCGCCGGGCCGAATTTCGCGCATATGATGACCAAGACTATGCTCGATCAGGAATGGTCCATGTCGCTCGATCAGGCCATTGAGGCCGAGGCCCAGACCCAGGCGATCTGCATGCAGACCGCCGATTTCACCCGAGCCTATGAGGCCTTCGTGGCCAAGGAAAAGCCGGTGTTTCAGGGCGATTGAATGTCGCACGGGGCCGTGACGTTCGGCCCTGCCTATTCGCAAGACAGGAAGGACGTACCTTGCCCGATCGCAGCTTTCTCGACTGGCCGTTTTTCGAGCCGAGGCATGGCGCGCATGCCACGGCGCTGGACGAGTGGATGTCGGGTTACGGGGCGATTGATCATGCGGCAACGGATGACGCCTGCCGCGATCTGGTGGCCCGATTGGGGGCTGATGGCTGGCTGATGCCCACCGCCGCCGATCCCGCCGATCCCAAGCCGCTGGACGTGCGCACCCTGTGTCTGTCGCGCGAAACGCTGGCGCGCCATGACGGTCTGGCGGATTTCGCCTTCGCGATGCAGGGTCTCGGAACCGGGGCGCTATCGCTGTTCGGCACCGACGATCAGCGCGCCGAATGGCTGCCGCTCACCCGTACGGGCAAGGCCATTTCCGCCTTTGCGCTGACCGAACCGCGCTCGGGCTCGGACGTGGCCAATTCAACCATGACCGCGACCGAGGACGGCAACGCTTACGTACTCGACGGCGAAAAGACCTGGATCTCCAACGGCGGCATCGCCGATGTCTACACGCTTTTCGCCCGCACCGGCGAAGGGCCGGGCGCAAAGGGTCTGTCGGCCTTTGTGGTGCCTGCGGACACGCCCGGACTGGAGATTGCCGAACGGCTCGACACCATCGCGCCGCATCCCCTTGCGACCTTGCGGTTCAGCGGATGCCGCATCCCGAAATTGGCAATGATCGGCGCGCCGGGACAGGGCTTCAAGATCGCCATGTCGGTGCTCGACGTGTTCCGCACCACGGTCGCCGCCGCAGCACTTGGCTTTGCCCGCCGCGCGCTCGACGAGGCGCTCACGCGGGTCACGTCCCGCGAAGTGCAGGGCGAGAAACTGGCAGAGTTGCAGATGGTGCAGGCCCATATCGCCGAGATGGCATTGCGCGTCGATGCCTCGGCGTTGCTGGTCTACCGCGCCGCCTGGACCAAAGATCAGGGTGCCCCGCGCGTCAGCCGGGAAGCCGCGATGGCGAAGCTCTACGCCACGGACGAAGCCCAGAAGGTCATCGATGCCGCGGTGCAATTGCATGGCGGCGATGGCGTCCGCTCCGGCCAGACAGTCGAGCGGCTGTATCGCGAAATCCGCGCACTGCGCATCTATGAGGGCGCCTCGGACGTCCAGAAGGTCATCATCGCGCGCGCCGCCCTGTCGGAGGCCGCGACATGACCGACCCGCGCGCAGAAGGGGCCGAGACCGACTTCTCCGCGCGCATGTCCTATGGCGATTACCTTGGCCTCGACCGATTGCTTGATGCGCAGCGTCCGCTGACCGACGCGCCGGACGAGATGCTATTCATCATCCAGCATCAGACGTCTGAGTTGTGGATGAAGCTGATGTTGACCGAGCTTGACGCCGCTCGGCGTTCCCTCTCCGAGGATCGCACGGGCGAGGCGTTCAAGATGCTCGCCCGGGTGAGCCGCATCATGGAGCAGCTCAACAATGCCTGGGATGTACTGCGCACCATGACGCCGTCGGATTACACGACGTTTCGCGCGCGGCTCGGGCAATCCTCGGGGTTCCAGTCCCTGCAATACAGACTCATCGAGTTCGCGCTCGGCAATCGCAACCGCGCGATGATGGCGGCCCATGCCCATGATGCAGCCGCCGCCGCCGTGCTGGAGACGGAGCTTGCCCGCCCTTCGCTTTATCAGGAAGTGCTGGCTTTCGCAGCGCGTCACGGCATGGCCGTCCCCGAGGGGGCAATCGCCGCGCCTGCCGAGGTTCCGCACGCACCCGACGACCGGATCAGCGCACTTTGGGCGCAGGTCTATCGCGACACGGCCCGGCACTGGACGCTTTACGAGATGGCCGAGAAGCTCGTCGATCTCGAGGATTACTTCCGCCGCTGGCGCTTCAACCACGTTACCACCGTTGAGCGCGTCATCGGCTTCAAACGCGGCACCGGCGGCACGGCGGGTGTGGCGTATCTCAAGAAGATGCTCGCAACCGAGCTCTTCCCCGAACTCTGGCACGTTCGCACCCAACTCTGACCCCGTCCAAACGGGGCGCACCGACAGGGAGCCTTGATATGACACACACTCTGGGGCCCTCGGCCCATACCGACAGCTTCACGCGGGACAACCTGCCGCCTGCAGATCAATGGCCCGAATTCCTGATGGATGGCTTCGATTACCCCGAACGGTTGAATGTGGGCGTCGAGTTGACGGACGCCATGGTCGAACGCGGCTTTGGCGATCACGTCGCGCTGATCGGCAACGGGCGTCAGCGTACCTACAAAGAGCTGTCGGACTGGACCAACAGGCTGGCCCATGCGCTGGTCGAAGATCTGGGCGTGAAGCCCGGCAACCGCGTGTTGATCCGGTCGGCCAACAACCCCGCCATGGTCGCCGCCTGGCTGGCCGCGACGAAGGCGGGTGCGGTCGTCATAAACACCATGCCACTTCTGCGCGCGGGCGAGTTGGGAAAGATCGTCGACAAGGCCGAGGTGCAATTTGCGCTCTGCGACACGCGGCTCATGGACGAGATGGTGACCTGCGCGAAGGACAGCGCGCATCTGCAGAAAGTGGTGGGGTTCGACGGTACCTCGAACCACGATGCAGAGTTGGATCGCCTTGCGCTGACCAAGCCCGTGCAGTTCGACGCAGTGGACACGGGGCGCGATGACGTCGCCCTTTTGGGCTTCACCTCGGGGACCACGGGCAACCCCAAGGCCACGATGCATTTTCACCGCGACATCCTGATCATCGCCGATGGCTATGCCAAGAACGTGCTCAACGTCACGCCGGATGATGTTTTCGTGGGCTCTCCGCCCCTCGCCTTCACCTTCGGTCTGGGTGGTCTCGCGGTCTTCCCGCTGCGCTTCGGGGCGGCGGCAACGCTTCTGGAAAACGCATCGCCTCCGAACATGATCGAGATCATCGAGGAGCATCGGGCGACGGTATGTCTAACCGCGCCCACCGCCTACCGTGTCATGCTGCGTGCGATGGAGGACGGCGCGGATCTGTCCTCCCTGCGGGCTGCGATTTCTGCGGGCGAAACGCTGCCCGCGCCGGTCTATGACGAATGGATCGAGAAAACCGGCAAGCCCATGCTCGACGGGATCGGCGCGACCGAGATGCTGCATATCTTCATCTCGAACCGTTTCGACGATCACCGCCCGGCCTGCACCGGCAAGACGGTGCCCGGCTACGAGGCGAAGGTCATCGGCGAAGACGGCGCGTCGGTACCCCGCGGCACGGTCGGTAGATTGGCCGTACGCGGCCCGACCGGCTGCCGCTATCTCGCGGATGATCGGCAGAAGGAATACGTGGTCGGTGGCTGGAACGTCACCGGCGATGCTTTCGTCATGGACGAAGACGGCTACCTGCATTTTGCCGCGCGCAACGACGACATGATCATCTCATCGGGCTACAACATCGCAGGGCCCGAGGTGGAAGCCGCCCTTCTGTCCCATGAGGCGGTCGCGGAATGCGCCGTGGTGGGCGCGCCCGATCCCGAACGCGGACAGGTCGTCGAGGCGCATGTGGTATTGAGCGAAGGCGCAACCCCCGGCGACGCGCTGGTCAAGGCACTACAGGACCACGTCAAAGCGACCATCGCGCCCTACAAATACCCCCGTCGGGTGCATTTCGTCGATGCGCTGCCCAAAACCGAGACCGGGAAGATCCAGCGGTTCCGCCTGAAAGAGGGGTGAGGCTTCACGCCTCGATCTCGACCCGGCCCTTGGGATTGGAGCAGCAGGCGAGGATATAGCCTGCCTCGATATCTTCCTCCGAGATGCCGCCGTTGTGGACCATGTGCACCTCGCCCGCGCGCTTTTTGACCTTGCAGGTGCCACAGATCCCGAAGGTGCAGCCCGACGGGATACGCAGACCTTTCGCGCGCGAAAGACTGAGGATCGTATCGGTCTCGAAACACTCCACGGTGACACCGGATTTCGCAAAGACCACCTCGGCGCCCGCTGCGTCCTGCGGGGCGAAATCGTCAAACTCGGGCACCTCTTCGGCCAATGCGGCGGGTGCTGCGAAGCTTTCCTGGTGATATCGGTCCATGTCGAAGCCCATGCCGATCAGCGCCTCGCGCACCATCGTCATGAAATCCTCGGGCCCGCAGCAATAGATGTCCCGGTCGAGGTAATCGGGCGCCATCAGGCCCAGCATCAGCTGATTGAGGCGGCCCAGATAGCCAGTCCAGACCTCGTAGGGCTCTTCCTCGGTCACGGCGAAGCTCAGGTGCAGGCCGGGCACGCGGCTGGCCATGTGAATGAGGCGCTGGCGGAAGATCAGGTCGGACGGTCGCCGCGCGCAGGCAATGAGGCGCACATCCGGGTTGTCGCCGAAATCGTAGAGAAACGAGGCCATCGACATCATCGGGGTGATGCCGGAGCCCGCCGAGATCAGCAGGTATTTCGCTTTGGGATCACCGAGGGTGAATTGCCCGGCAGGCCCAAAGGCCTTGAGCCGCATGCCGGGCTTGAGGTGCTCGAACATCCACGCCGTGCCGACGCTGCCCTCCTGCCGCTTGACCGTCACCGACAGCGTCAGCGGACGGGACGGCGTTGACGACAGCGTGTAGGTCCGCTCGATCGGCCCTCCGGGAAGCGGCAATTCAAGCGTGATGAACTGACCCGGCTTGTAGTCGAAGGTCTTCCCCGACGGCGAACGGAAGGCGAAGGTGCGCACGCCCGGCGCTTCCGGCACCACGATGGTGCATTCAAGCGGCTCGTTGTCGGTCCAGTGATCCGCCATGCTCACTCCGCCGCGTAAAGGGCGCGGCCGGTCAGGCGCGCCGTCATCGTCTCGCAATACCAGTCGACGAACTGAGCGACGCCCGATTCCTGCGCCGGGCTGTAGGGGCCGGGCTCATAGGCGGGCGAGTTGATGCCGCGCTGGTTTTCCTCGACGATGGCGCGGTCTTCGTCATTGGTGTGAATCCAGACCGGGGTAAGCCGGTCCAGCGTGTAATCCGTGCCCTCGACCGCATCCTTGTGCACGAACCATTTCGTGGTCACCGCCGTTTCCTGCGGGCCAATCGGCATCATCGAGAACAGCATCACGATATCGCCGAGGAAGTGGTTCCAGCTGTTTGGATAGTGGAAGAACAACAGCGAGCCCGCATCGCGGATCGTCACATCGCCCACCAGCTTCTCGCAGGACGGCCCGCCATCCAGCGTGTAGCTGACCGCGTCACCCAGAAGCGGCACACGGACGAAGCGCCATTGTTCATTGGGCGCGATCCGGAAGGACGACGGCAGGCCCGCCGCCTCGCACTTCTTCAGATGGGCGGCGATGACGGGATCGTCCTTGCCCGAGCCATCGCCCGCAATGTTCGGATTGTCGTCGAAGCTGACGCAAAGCGAGGGATGCGAGCCCGAGCAATGGTAGCATTCGCGGTTGTTTTCCATCACGAGCTTCCAGTTCGCTTGCTCGATGATCGTGGTCTCATGGGCGAGTTTGCAGTCCGACAGCTTGTGCGGCCCGGCATAGTGCTGCGCCGCCTCGGCCAGCGCATCGAAGGCAGGTGCCTCATCGGCAAGCGACAGGAAAAGGATGCCCGCCGCCTCGCGGCAATGCACGGGCTTCAGCCCATGCTGCGAGGGGTCGAAATCGGGGCCCATATCGCGGGCCCATTGCAGACGACCATCGAGATCGTAGGTCCATTGATGATAGGGGCAGACAAGCTTCGGCGCCGATCCCTTAGCCGTCTGGCAGATGCGCGATCCGCGGTGGCGGCAGGAATTGTGGAAGGCCCGCACCTGCCCGTCCGTGCCGCGCACGACGATCACCGAATACTCGCCGATCTGGACGGTCATGTGATTGCCGGCCTTCGGGATCTCGGCCACCGAGCCCACGAGCAGCCAGTCGCGATACCAGATCCGCTCCATATCGACGGTATACATGTCCGCGTCGCGATAAAGCGCGCGGGGCAGCGTGTGGCCGGGCTTCCGGCGCATCAGGTGTTCGAGCATATCGGATTGGGCGCTCATGGCTCAGATATCCTTAACGAGACGCAGGGCGTCGTAGATGGCGGCATGGGTATTGCGGGCAGAGACGGCATCGCCGATCCGGTAGAGCGCGAAGGCCCCGTTCGGATTGCGGGTCTGCGGTTGCGGGCGGCCCTCGATCAGAGCCTCCTGATCGACCGCGCCGTGATTGGTGGAGTGAGGTTTCAGATCGAAATAGAGATCGGCCATAGGCAGTGTGCCGTGGTTCACCACGACTTGGTCGAAGTCCCGCGTTTCGACATGGTCGGAGTAATCCGTGCCGATATGGGCGGTCAGCATGTTCCCGGTCCGGGTCACATCCTTGAGGCGATACGTGACGGTGAAGCGGGTATCGAGCGCCTGCATCGACCGCATGTAAGGCACGAGGTTCATGGCCATCACGTCGGGCGCGAAACAGCGATCGGGGGTCATGATCTCCACATGCGCGCCGGTCCTGGCGATGATTTCGGCAGCCTGGAGGCCCGCGTGATCGCCCGCATCGTCATAGACCAGAGCGCGGGCACCGGGCTTCACATCGCCCGCGATGATGTCCCAGGAGGACACGACCAGATCGTTGCCTGTCGCGCAGACCTCCGTATGCGGCAGGCCGCCGGTGGCAACGATCACGATATCCGGAGACAGAGCCTGCACATCCTCGGCCTCGGCATAGGTGTTGAAGCGGAATTCCACGTCGCGAGCGGCGCATTGGGACATGCGCCAGTCGATGATCGAGATCATCTCGCGCCGCCGCTCCGATTGCGCAGTCAGCCGGATCTGCCCGCCGGGATTGGGTTGCACTTCGAAGACGGTGACGGCGTGACCGCGCTCAGCGGCGACGCGCGCGGCCTCGAGCCCCGCAGGGCCGGCCCCAACGATGGCGACCTTCTTCGTCTCGGCGGCAGGCGGCACCACATGCGGCATGGTCAGTTCGCGCCCGGTTGCGGCGTTGTGGATGCACAGCGCATCGCCCGCCGCATAGATCCGGTCGAGGCAATAAGTGGCGCCGACGCAAGGACGGATATCGTCCTCGCGGCCCTCGACGATTTTCTGCACGATCATCGGGTCGGCCATATGCGCCCGGGTCATGCCGACCATGTCCAGAAGCCCGGCGCTGACCGCATGACGCGCAGTCGCCACGTCGGGGATCTTGGCGGCGTGGAAGGTGGGCATGCCGGTCTCGGCCCGGATCGTGCCCGCGAAGTCGATGAAGGGCGCGTTCTTCATGCCCTGCACCGGGATCACGTCCGTGAGGCCCGGATCGGTGTCGATATGGCCCTTGATGACATTCAGAAAGTCGACCTTGCCGCTATCCGCGAGCCTGCGCGAAATCTCGAGCCCTTCCTCAACGCCAATTCCGCCATCGAGCCGTTCGTCGGCGGTGTAGCGAATGCCCACGATGAAATCCTCGCCCACCCGCGCGCGCACGGCATCGAGCACATCCCAGGTGAAGCGCAGCCGGTTGTCGAGATCGGGTCCGCCGTAAGGCCCGTCGAGGGCGTTGGTCAGCGGTGACCAGAACTGATCCATCAGGTGGCCGTAGGCCTGCAACTCGATCCCGTCCATGCCGCCGACTTTCATCCGCTCGGCGGCGTCGGCGTAGTCCTGGATGATCCGCTCGATATCCCAATCCTCGAGCATCTTCGGAAAGGCCCGATGCGCCGCTTCGCGTTCGTGGCCGGGCGAGACGGCGGGCAGCCAGTCGCCCTTGGCCCAATGGGTGCGGCGGCCCAGATGCGTCAGCTGGATCATCACCGCGCAACCATGTTCATGACAGGCATCGGTCAGGCGCCGGATCCACGGCACGACCTCGTCCTTGTAGGCCAGGATATTGTTGAAGACTGGCGGCGAGTTGCGCGACACCGCGGCCGATCCGGCCGTCATGGCAAGCGCCACGCCCGCCTTCGCGCGGGTCTCGTGATAGGCGCGGTAGCGGTCCTTGGGCATGCCGTCTTCGGGATAAGCGGGCTCATGCGCGGTGGTCATGATGCGGTTGCGCAAGGTGAGATGCTTGAGCTGATAGGGCTGCAACAGGGGATCGTTGCGCATGGGCAGGCTTTCGCGGCTCGGGGCGCATGTCGCAACATACACCATGTGTCTTTCCGTAAGCCTTGGCTGAAGCCGCCCCCTGCCGCGTGCCGCAAGGCGACACGGGCTGACCTTTTTGCGACCGAAAAGAGCCGTGAACTTACCCGTGATCGCAGGGCTCTGGTCCTTTTGCCCTTGTCGCTATAGGTCAGGTGGTGAGTGTCACAAAACGCAGACACGAAAAGATTTCGGGGAGTTCGGACCTGCATCATGGCGGCCGAGGCGACAAACCATACCCCGCCCGATGCCGCAGAGATCGAAGATCTGATTGCCTGCCCGCATTGCGACGCGCTTTACGTGGCCACCATGCCGGCCCATGGCGGGCGCGCCGTCTGCGCCTATTGCCATACCGTGCTGATCGCGCCGAAACGCCAGGCGGGCAAGAAGATCATCGCGTTGACACTGGCGGTGATGATCCTCGTCGTGGCGGCGTTGTTCTTCCCGTTCCTCGATATCAATGCCAGCGGCTTCGGCAATTCGACCTCGATCCTCGATGCGGCCTCGAGTTTCCGGTCGGGATACATGGTCTTTTTGTCCTTCCTCGTTGCCGCGTCGATCATCTTCGTGCCGCTCTTGCGCACCTGCCTCATTCTCTACGTGCTGGTCCCCATTGTGCGCGACCGCCCTGCCCTGCCCCATGCTCGCCGCGCCTTTCGCTGGAGCCAGGACCTCAAGCCCTGGGCGATGGCCGAAATCTTCGCCATCGGCTGTGCGGTGGCCTTGGTCAAAGTGGCCGACCTGGCACAAATCGGGTTCGGCCCTGCCTTCTGGATGTTCAGCGCCCTCGTGGTTCTGGTGCTGATAAACGACAACTTTCTGTGTACATGGTCCGTATGGAAATCGCTCGAGCTGGAAGAAGACTGACCGCGCGCGAAGCGGGCCTTGTCGCCTGCCAACGCTGCGCGCGGGTCTGGCCGATGGGTCAGGCGCGCTGCGGGCGCTGCGGCAACAAGCTCGTCTCCCGCGATACGAAGAGCCTGCAGAAGGTCTGGGCCTGGTGGATCGCGGGTGTGACCGCCTACATCCCGGCAAACCTTTACCCGATGTTGGTCACCAATACGCTCGTCTCCCGCTCCGAAAGCACGATTGTCGGGGGCGCGGTCGAGATCGCGAAATACGGCAGCTACGGCGTCGCCGCGATCATCCTGATCGCCAGCGTGCTGATCCCCGTGGGTAAGTTCCTGGCCATCGCCTTTCTCGCCCTGTCCTCGGCGCGCGGCACGCGCGTTTCACCCGGCAGACGCACGCATCTGTACGAGATCGTGGAATTCATCGGCCGCTGGTCGATGATCGACGTCTTCGTCGTGGCGATCCTGTCCTCGCTTGTGCAATTGTCCGTCGTGGCCTCGATCCGGCCAGGTCCGGCCGCGCTGACCTTTGCTTTGTCCGTCATTTTCACCATGTTGTCCGCTCAGGCCTTCGATCCCCGCCTCATCTGGGACGCCGAGCGCCGCTTGCCCAACGGAAAGACCCCCTGATCCATGTCCGATACGTCCCGTTCGCCTGAAGCCGTCCCCGTCGAGGAGGGCAAGCCGTCCCTCTGGGAGCGCGTGTCGATCATCTGGCTGGTGCCGATCCTCGCGCTGGTCGTGGCCCTTGGTGCGGCCTGGAACAACTACAACAATCAGGGACCGCTGGTTCAGATCACCTTCGACAATGCCGCGGGCGTCAAGGCGGGCGAGACGGTCCTGCGCTACCGCGACATCCGCGTGGGTCTCGTGGAGGAAGTGGGCTTCACCAACGATCTGGAGAAGGTGGAAGTCGCCGTGCGCCTCGAGAAGGAGCTCGCGGATTACATCGATTCCGAGGCGCGCTTCTGGGTCGTGCGCCCCGAAGTCAGCGCACAGGGGGTCACGGGGCTCGATACCGTTCTGTCCGGCGTCTATATCCAGGGCGTCTGGGACAGCACGCCCGGTGGGTTCACCGACAGCTTCGTGGGTCTCTCCACGGCGCCGCTACTGGGTGCGGACCAGGAAGGCATCGAGTTCACGATCCGCTCGCCCGACAGCCTGCCCGCCGCAAACACACCGATTGTCTACAAGGGCGTTCAGGTGGGCCAGGTCGCCAGCGCCGAGATCGACGATGGCGGCACCGGCGTCTCTGCGCGGGCGGTGATCTACGAGCCCTATACAGAGCTTGTCAGTTCGAGCACGCGGTTCTGGGATGTTTCGGGCTTCTCCTTCTCGCTCGGCGCCTCGGGCGCGCGGCTCAACTTTGACAGCTTCGCCTCGCTCATCACCGGCGGCATCACCTTCGAGACGATGGGATCGGGCGGTACGGAAATGGTGCAGGACGCCGTCTTCCAGCTATTCCCGAACGAAGACGCGGCCCGGGACGATTTCCTTGTCGAGGGCGATGGCGAAAGCGTCACGCTGACCATGATCTTCGAGCAGAACCTCTCGGGCCTCAGCGCCGGCGCGCCGGTTGAACTGGGCGGGCTGCGCGTGGGCGAGGTCGCGTCGCTCACGGGCTTCGTCGATCCCGACCGCTTCGGTGATGACGGCGTGCGGCTTCTGACGACGGTGCGGATCAATCCCGGCCGGATCGGGCTTGGCGATGGCGCCGATGAAGAGGATCTGCTGGACTATCTCGAGCGGCGCATCGCGGACGGCATGCGTGCGCAGCTGACCAATGCGTCGCTTCTGACGGGTGGCCTCAAGGTCGTGCTGACCGAGGTGCCGGGCGCGCCCGAGGCGGCCTTGGACCGCGATGGCGATCCCTATCCGATCGTCCCCACGACCGAAGCCGATATCACCGATGTGGCCACCTCAGCGCAGGGCGTGTTGCAACGCGTGAACGATCTTCCCATCGAGGAAGTCATGCAATCGGCAATCGGTTTCCTCGACAATGCCACGGCGTTGATCGGGAGCCAGGCACTACAGGACGCGCCGGAGGAGTTGCGCGGCATTCTCGCCTCGGTCCGTGGCCTGACCGAGGGAGACGAGGTACAGGGCATCCCCGGCCAGGTGTCGGACATGCTGTCGGATCTGCAGGAAATCTCGGGCTCGCTGAACACGATCCTCGCCGAGCTTGAGCGGCAGGGACTGACCGATACGCTGACCGGCGCGCTTGAGCGCGTGGGCGAAGCCGCTGACGGTCTGCCGGGCCTTGTCGCGCGGGTCGACACGATCCTCGAAGAGGCCGAGAACGTGCCGCTTGGCGATCTGTCGGATGAAATCTCCGCGCTGATCACGTCGGCGGAAGCGATCATCGCCAGCCCCGAGGCGCAGCAAATTCCGGGCGAAGTCACCGTCGCCCTGAACGAGTTGCAATCGATCCTGGCATCCGTAAACGCGGTTGCAGGCAGCGAGGATACGCAAGGCCTGCCGAACCAGGTCGCGAATGTTCTGTCCGATCTCGAGGAGATCTCCGGCTCGCTCAACACAATGGTATCCGAGATCGAGCGGCAGGACGTGGTCACACAGATCACCGATGCGGTCGCGAGTGTCGAAGAGGCGGCGAACGGTCTGCCCGGTATCGTCGATCAGGCGGATGCGATCCTGCGCGATGCGGGCGAGGTCCCGCTTAAAACGCTGGCCAACCGCACGTCCGACCTGCTCGCCTCTGCGGAAGCGCTCATCAACCAGCCCTCGACGCGCGAACTGCCCGAGGAGCTGAACGGCGCGCTGGAGCAACTGACCCTGACGCTCGAGGAGTTGCGCGCAGGCGGGATCGTGGACAACGCGAATGCCACGCTGGCCTCCGCGCGCGATGCGGCTTCGGCCATCGAGGAGGCCACCCAGCTTCTGCCGGGGATCGCCACGCAGCTTCGCGTGGTCGCAAATCAGGCGGCCAGCACGCTCAGCGCGTATGGCCGGGACGCCGAGTTCACGCGCGAAACGCAGGGTGCCATCCGCCAGATCGAGGCGGCGGCGCAGGCCATCGAGCGGCTCGCACGCACCATCGAACGCAATCCGAATTCGCTAATTCTGGGACGGTAAGACCAATGATGACACAAATGTTCGGCCGGATCGCGGCCCTGGGCCTCGTGGCCACACTGGCCGCCTGCGGCACTGAAACGCGGTTCTCGTCGCCGGTCATTCCGCCCGAGGCGCGCGTGACGTCGAGCTTCCCCAGCCTTGAGGTCGCGGAGGTCACGCTTCCGAGCTACGCCTCCGCCGAGGATATCTACATCCGCGACGAGGCCGGTGCGATCTCGCCCGCGGGTCCGCTTTGGGCCGATCTGCCCGCGCGGTCGATCACGCTGCAGCTGTCGCGCGATCTGGGCACGATCACCAACGCCACCGTGGCGCCGGAGCCATGGCCCTTCCGGCCCTTCCCCGCCGCGACGGTCGATGTGCGGATCGAGGAATTGCTCGCCACGGCCGAAGGCGTCTTCCTTTTGTCGGGGCAGTATTTCATCGCGCCCGAAGCAGGCGGTCGGGCATCGTCGGGCCAGTTTGCCATCGAGGAAGCCATTATCGGCGACCCGGGCTCTGCCGCAGCCATTGCAATCGCGCGCGGACGGGCCGTGTCGCGCCTTGCGGAGCAGATCGCGCGCGAAGGGCTCTGAAACATATCATCCCGAGGCTTCACGTTCGCGTAGAGGCAATGGACGCCTCGACGGTCGGGGGGCATGAATGGCGCGACAGTCCCAACAAGGCCTGAGACCAACATGCTCGACGCCCGCATCCGCCCGCTGATCGACCCGCCGCTTGACGCGGCCGGGCGGAAGCTTGCGGCGATCGGTGCGACCCCGAACGCGGTCACGCTGGCGGGTCTGGCGCTGGGGCTTTTGTCGGCGGGCATGATTGCCGCGGGCCTGACGCTCTGGGCGCTGGTGCCGCTCCTGGCCTCCCGGCTGGCCGATGGCCTCGACGGGGCCGTCGCGCGGGCGAGCCGCAAGACCGATTTCGGCGGATACCTCGATATCGCTTGCGATTTCCTGTTCTATGGCGCGGTGCCGCTGGCGTTCGTCCTGTTGGATCCCGCGCAGAACGGGCTGGCCGGGGCTTTCTTGCTGGCCGCCTTCTACTTCAACGGCACGAGCTTTCTGGGCTTTGCCATCCTCGCGGAAAAACGCGGGATGGAGACATCGGCCCAGGGCTCCAAATCGCTCTACTTCTCGAACGGGCTTCTGGAAGGGACGGAGACCATCGTGTTTTTCGTCATTCTCTGTCTGTTTGAAACTCATTTCGCGGCACTTGCGTGGGTTTTTGGCACGTTGTGCTATCTGACAGCCACGTTGCGCCTCTGGGCGGCACGCGGCATCTTTACCGACCTGAAGGAGACCTCATGACGTCCTTGAAAACCGCCCTTCCGCTTGTCGCCGCGATGAGCCTTGCGGCTCCCGCCTGGTCGCAGACCGACCCGTCCGATTGGGAGGCCGTGACCGCCGCCGCCGAGGGCCAGACCGTCTATTGGCACGCCTGGGGCGGATCGACCGCCACCAACGATTTCATCGCCTGGATCGGCGACAAGGTCGCGGAAGAGCATGGCGTGACGCTGGAGCACGTGAAGCTGTCCGATACCGGCGATGCGGTGACGCGGGTTCTGTCCGAAAAGCAAGCCGGCGCGGATGAGGACGGCGCGGTTGATCTGATCTGGATCAACGGGCCGAACTTCGCCGCAATGAAGGAGGCAGAGCTGCTCTTCGGGCCCTTCGCGGAGGCGCTGCCCAACTGGCAATATGTCGATGTGGACGGCAAGACGGTCCAGACGGATTTCACCGTTTCGACCGACGGCTATGAGGCCCCCTGGGCCATGGCACAGGTCGTGTTCATGCATGATACTGCGGACCTCGAAGCCCCCCTGCCCTCGGCCGAGTCGATCCTCGAATGGGCGCAGGCAAATCCGGGGCGGTTCACCTACCCGCAACCGCCCGATTTCCTGGGGACGACTTTCCTGAAACAGACGCTGATCGAGCTGACCGACGACAACGAGATCCTGTCGAAGCCTGAGAGCGAGGCGGATTTCCAGGCGGTGACCGCGCCGCTTTGGGACTATCTCGACGCGCTGACCCCCGTGCTCTGGCGCCAAGGTCAGGCCTACCCGTCGACCGGGCCCGCGCAATTGCAGCTCATGGCGGACGAGGAGATCGACCTCGCGATCTCCTTCTCGCCGGGGGAAGCCTCGACGGCGATTGCCAACAACCAGCTTCAGCCCAGCGTCCGGACCTTCGTTCTGGAAGACGGCACGCTCGGCAACGCGAGCTTCGTGGCGATTCCCTACAATTCGGGCTCGAAGGAAGGCGCGATGGTCGTGGCCAACGCCCTGATGTCGCCCGAAGCGCAGCTGCGCGCGCAGGATCCTGATATCCTGGGCTATGGCACGGTCCTGTCGATGGAGAAGCTGCCCGAAGCGGATCGCGCGGCGTTCGAGGCGCTAGATCTCGGCGTGGCGACGCTGTCTCCGGCGGAGCTTGGCACCGTGCAGCCCGAGCCGCATCCGAGCTGGATGACCCGCATCGGACAGGAATGGATCGAGCGTTACGGCGTCGTTCAGTAAGACGTGCCTGCCCGCATTTCGAACAGACGGAGCGGGGCTCGCCTCGGCATAGGCCCCGTTTCCGCGATACCGCCCATCACGATGCTGGTCATGCTGGGGCCTGTCGCTGCGGGGCTTGCGGGCACGCTGATCCCGGCATTCGGCTACCTGCCCGCCGCGGGCCTGACTGAATGGTCGCTGGATCCCTTCCGGTCGCTTCTGGAATGGCCGGGGCTTGTCCCCGCGATGCGGCTGTCGATCACCACGGGACTTCTGGCGACGATGCTGTCGCTCGCCGCGGTGACGCTCCTCTTCGCGGGATGGTCCGGGACGCGCGCGTTCCGACTGCTCGAGCGGCTGTTGTCCCCTCTTCTGTCGGTCCCGCACGCGGCGATGGCTTTCGGTCTTGCCTTCCTGATCGCCCCGTCGGGCTGGATTTCCCGCGCGCTGTCGCCCTGGGTCACGGGGTGGGAAAGACCCCCCGACCTGCTGATCGTGCAGGATGGATGGGGCCTTGCCATGGTTGCGGGTCTCGTCGCGAAGGAGATGCCGTTCCTGATGCTGATGGGATTGGCCGCGATGGGTCAGGCCGACGCGACGCGGCGCATGCGGGTAGCGCAAGCGGCGGGATATGGGCGCGTGACAGGCTGGCTCAAAACCGTGTTTCCGGCGATCTATGCGCAGATCCGCCTGCCGGTCTACGTGGTTCTGGCCTATTCAATGTCGGTGGTGGATGTGGCGCTGATCCTCGGGCCATCGACGCCACCGCCCCTTTCGGTGCAGGTGGTGCGCTGGATGGCCGATCCGGATCTTGCCATGCGTCTCACGGCCTCCGCAGCTGCGATGGTGCAGCTTGGGCTTGTCGTGGCGGCCCTTCTGCTTTGGCGGTGCGGAGAATGGGCCGTGGCCCGGATTGGCCTCGCCTGGATCGCGCGCGGCGGTCGCGGTCGATCGGCGGACCAGCTTCTCCGCCCGCTGGGCGTCGTCGCGGGTGGGTTTTCGGCGCTCACTGTCCTGGGCGGGATCGCCTGTCTTGCGGTCTGGTCCCTTGCAGGGTTCTGGGGTTTCCCCGACGCCCTGCCCCAGGGGCTCGATCTGCGCAGTTGGGCGCGCCACGGACCGAGCGCATGGGGGAGCGCCGGGGACACAGCATTGATCGCGGCGATCTCCACGGGGCTCGCCCTGTTCCTCGTGATCGGATGCCTCGAGACCGAGTACCGGCGCGGGCGCGCCCTGACACAGGCCGGGCTTTGGCTGGTCTACCTGCCGCTTGTGGTGCCGCAAATCGCCTTTCTGCCCGGATTGCAGACCTTGTTCCTGACCTTCGGTCTGACCGCCGGCATGGTCCCGGTGATCACCGCGCATCTGGTTTTCGTGCTGCCTTACGTCTTCCTGTCTCTCGGCGATCCCTGGCGCGCTTGGGAGCCGCAGAATGGCGTTGTCGCCCGCGCGCTCGGCACATCGCCCGCAGGCGTGCTTTGGCGGATACGCTTGCCGATGCTGATCCGTCCCATCCTGACCGCCACCGCGGTCGGCATCGCGGTGAGTGTCGGGCAATACCTGCCGACGCTCCTTGCAGGCGGCGGTCGGGTGGCCACGCTGACCACGGAGGCCGTGGCACTGGCATCGGGCGGCGACAGACGCGCGATCGGGGTCTACGGCGTGGCGCAAACGATGGCCGCGATGATCCCCTTCGCCGCCGCGCTGCTGATCCCCACGCTTTTGTGGCGCAATCGACGAGGCATGCATGGTTGACGGCCTGACGCTTGAGAACATCGCCATAACGCGCGGTGGCACACCCATCGTGTCCCTCGACCGGCATGTCGCGCCGGGCGAGGTTCTGAGCGTGATGGGGCCGTCGGGCGTCGGAAAATCGACGCTGCTGTCGCTGGTGACAGGCACGCTTGATCCGGTGTTCAGCTTTGCGGGGCGCGTTCTGCTCGACGGGACGGATATCACCCATGTCGCGCCGGAAGCCCGCAGGATCGGCATCCTCTTTCAAGACGATCTGCTGTTTCCGCATCTGTCGGTCGGGGCGAACCTGGCCTTCGGCCTCAGCCCCGGCGGTGGGCGCGGGGATCGCGCCCGGAAGATCGAGGACGCGCTGGAGGAAATCGGCCTGTCGGGCTTTGCTGACAGGGATCCGGCCACGCTGTCGGGCGGACAAAAGGCCCGGGTCGCCTTGATGCGGATGCTTCTGTCAGAGCCGCGCGCGCTTTTGCTCGACGAGGCCTTCTCGGGACTCGATGCGGACCGCCGCGAGCAGATGCGCAGGCTGGTTTTCGACCGAGCACGGGATCGCGGCCTTCCGGTCGTGATGGTCACCCATGACAGCGCCGATGCCGAGGCGGCGGGCGGACCGGTCGTGACGCTTGGCGGTTGAGGGCCAAAGCCGCCTGCTCTAGCCTCCGGTCGAGCGCGTTTAGACCGAGTTTCCCGGATGATCCAGAACATTGCCCTTCTGCTGCTGTTCCAGCTTGGCGGAGAGCTCGCATCGCGCGGCTTCGGGCTGCCGGTGCCCGGGCCGGTCCTCGGGCTCGCGGCACTGTTTGCCACTTTCATCGCCGTGCCGAAACTCGCCGACCGGATGCGGGAGACCACGTCGGGCCTTCTGTCGCATCTGTCGCTTCTATTCGTGCCGGCGGGGGTGGGCGTGACGGCGCATCTCGGCACCTTCGCCGAGAACGGCCTTGCCTTGGCCGCCGCACTCATCGTCTCCACCACCTTGGCAATCCTCGCCGGGGTCTGGGCGTTCATCCTGACCGCGAAACTGACCGGAGCGACGGGCGATGACTGATCCGTTCGAGCTCTGGTCCTATCTCGCGGAAGAGCCGCTCTTGTGGCTGACGGTGACGCTGGCCGCTTACGTCATTGCGGATCGCCTCGCGGAGGCCTTGAAGCGTCATCCGCTCGCCAATCCGGTCCTGATGGCCATCATCCTGATCGCGGTGGTTCTGACCGTGAGCCGCACACCGTTTCAGGCGTATTTCGAGGGCGCGCAATTCGTGCACTTCATGCTCGGCCCCGCAACCGTCGCGCTGGCGCTGCCGCTCTACGACAATCTCGGTCGGGTGCGGCGCACGTTGCTGCCCATGGTTGGAGCACTTCTGGCCGGGGCAATGACCGCAATCGCGAGCGCGCTGGGGATCGCTTATGCGCTTGGTGTACGCGGTGAGGCGCTCTTGTCGCTCGCGCCGAAATCCGCCACGGCGCCCGTGGCCCTTGGTGTGTCGGAGGCGATCGGAGGCGAGCCCACGCTGACCGCCGTTCTTGTCATCCTGACCGGGATCACCGGCGCCATCGTCGCGACGCCCATGCTGAACGCGATGCGCATCACCGACTGGCGCGCGCGCGGCTTTGCCGTGGGCTTGGCCGCGCACGGGATCGGGACCGCACATGCCTTCCGGGTCAATTCGACCGCGGGGGCCTTCGCGGGGATCGGCATGGGGCTGAACGCGATGCTGACAGCGCTTCTGGCGCCGCTGGTCATCGGCATGCTGTTCTAGCCCCCTGCCCTGCCCTATTTGATCGTGATCTCCACGCGCTGCGTGTCGCCGGTGGAGCCGGGGATCTTCAGCTCATACGTGCCCGGCTTGATCGCGACGAACTCGATTTCCATCTCGCCCGCCTCGTCGAATTCCACGGATTCGAGGCCGTAGGGGCGGATTTCCAACCCGTTGATGACGACCTCATTCACCCAGATCGCACGGAAGAAATCGGGACCAGTCAGGGCAAGCTCACCCGATCCGTCGGCTTCTATCTCGAGCTCGTAGACCTTGCCGGATTCGAGCGTGATCGGGCCCTCAGCGATGGGTTGACCGACCGAAAGCGTCAGCTCCGGCATCTCGCCGGAATTGCCGTTCGAGAGGATGCCCGCAAAGCCATAATCATGCGCCGTGGCGACAGTTCCAGACAGACAGAGCGCGAGGGCCATGGAAATGTGTTTCATGATTTCAGTTCCTGCGTTGCAATGGGAAAGGGTGCGAGCGACGCGGGATTGCCCCGCAATGTCAGGATCCGCGTCGCCAGACGACGCGCTTCGGTTTCAGAATGAGAGACAAACAGGGTTGCGGGCCGCGTCTCGGCGATCAGTTTCTCGGTCAGGGTCAGCATCGTCTCTGCGGTCGCCGGGTCCAATGAGACGAAAGGCTCATCCAGGATCAGCAATTCAGGCTCGGCCGCGAAGGCGCGCGCGAGGGCGAGACGCCGCTGCTGGCCGAGCGAGAGCTGTCCGGGAAAATCGCCGGCCTTGTTCGACAGGCCCACGCGTTCGAGGCAGGCCTGCGCCGCGGCATCGCCCAGCCCCGGATGTACGAGCGTGAGGTTTTGCAGAACGCTGCGCCAGGGCAGAAGCGTCGGCTCCTGGAAGACCATCGCGATACGGTCAGGCGTCGCGATGTGCCCGTCGAAATCCGTGTCGATGCCCGCGACGATCCGCAAAAGCGTCGATTTCCCGATGCCCGACGGGCCGGTGATCGCCACCGTCTCGCCCGGTGTAATGTCGAAAGCGACAAGCCCGAGGAGCGGTTGGTTACCGAAGCGCTTGGCGGTGACGGCGATCTCGATCATGCCAACCGCCAGCGGCGCACGCGCCGTTCCCAAGGCTGCAGAAGCGCCCATTCGACGACCAGCATCACGCAAATGAACGAGAGCGCATAGACCAGAACCATCGCCACATCGAAGAGCTGAAAATAGAGATGGATCTGAAAGCCCACGCCGGATGATCGGCCCAGGAATTCCACGACCAGCACGATCTTCCAGATCACCGCGACGCCGGAGCGCGCGGCCCCTGCGATGAACGGGGCCAGTTGCGGCAGCGTCACATGGCGCAGCCGGGTCAGCGGCGACAATCGGTAGACGCGCGCCATGGCGTCAAGCTCGGGGGATGTGGACCGCGCGCCTTCGCGGATCATGGTGGCCACATTTGGCACCTTGTTGAGCACGACCGCGACGATGGCCGCCGTCTCGTTTAGACCAATCCAAAGGTAACAGAGCACGATCAGTACGAGTGCCGGCAGGTTCAGGAACACCACCAGCCAAGGGTCGAGCCATTGGTTCACCCGCTCTGACCGACCCATCACGAGACCAAGGGCGATCCCGAGGACCATCGCCAGCGTAAAGGCCCAGGCCACGCGTATGAGCGTGCGACCGAGATGGTACAGCAACTCGCCCGAGGCAAGCTCCGCCCTGAGCGGATCAATCAGCGCATAGGGCTGCGGCAGGACCGAGGCATCCGCGGTCAATGCCGCGGCCCCCATCCACAGCGCAAGCAGCCCCACCAAGGACAGCGACGTGACCGCACGCTGATCCGGTCGGGGCGTCACGCCTATTCGACCTCCGCGAACAATCCGGCAGGCACTTGCGTTGCCTCGCCCACGAGGTCCGCCCCACCCAATTCGTTCATCAGGCTCAGAAACGCATTGGCCCCTTCAAGGTCGATCGGGCCGCGCGCAGGCGCGCCGGCGATCCAATCGGCTTTGAGTTGTTCGAACTGCGCGTCGGTCTTGGCATTCATGCGCGGACGGATTGCGTCCCATGCGGCCGGGTCGCTCAGCAACAGATCCTTCGCGTCGCGGGACGCATTGTAGAAGGCCTGCGCAATGCCCGGATTCGCGGCGACGAATTCATCCTTGAAGAAGTAGCCCAAGAGCGGCGTCTCGGGGTTGAGGCCCAGCTCAGTGGCCGCCGTCTCGACCGAGATCAGCTCGCGCATGCCTGCGGCTTTCATCTTGGCGAGGAAATGCCAGAAATTGATCGCGCCTGCATAATCCCCGCTAAGGCCGGATTTGAAGATCAGCGGCGGCGCGCCGTAGACCTGCTCGGTCTCGGCCTTCAGATCGAAATCGTATTGCTTCTGCGCATAGGCCCGCAGGATCAGCCAGGATTTGTCGAGCGGACCGCCGGCGATGCCGATCTTGCCGCCGGCAAGGTCCTCCAGCGTCTCGGCATCGCTGCCCTCGGGGACCACGACACTGCCCACGGCCTTGGAGTACGGCACAAATGTGTAGTCCTGCCCCCCTGCCCGCTGGCGCGCCACCCATATCCAGTCGGCCACCGCCATGTCGGCCTCGTCGCCCGCAACAGCGACGCGCGTCGCGCCGTTATCGGCGAAGGGCATGATCTCAAGCTTGAAGCCGTGCTTCTCGTCGAGGCCATTCTCGACGATGGTCGCCAATTCCCAATTGACTGTCCCGATCTTGAGAACCGCGCCCCGGATCGTCGGCAGATCTTGCGCGGCGGCGGTGCTGGCAAGCACGATAACGGTAAGTGTCGCCCAAAGGCGTTTGTATATGGCTGTCACTGGATCCTCCCTTGCCGAGCGGCGAGCTCGGTTCGGGATGAGAGTGACACATGACCGGCCGTGGGGAACTGCGACCTTTGGGGGAGAGGCAGCAAAACGCCCGGCCCACGCGATGGTGGACCGGGCGGTCTGATCCGTCTCGGGATCTTTTATTCGGTGGTGCGGGTGCCGTCTGCGTTAAAGGTCGCAAGATAGGCGATCACGTCATTGCGCTCCTCTTCCTTGCGCAGACCGGCGAAGGACATCTTGGTGCCGGGCGCCCATTCGCGCGGGTTCTCAAGGAAGGCCGCGAGCGTTTCGGGGTTCCAGACGACGCCTTCGGCGTTCTTTTCCATCAGGACGTCGGAATAGCGGAAGCCTTCGACAGCCCCGACCGTGCGACCCAAAACGCCGTTCTGCTGCGGACCCACGCGGTTCTGCGCGTCTTCACCGACCATGTGGCAGGCCTGGCACTTGCGGTAGACGCGCTCTCCGGCTTCGGCGTCGCCCACGATCTCGAATTCCATTTCGCCTTCGGTGGAATGGCTTTCCGCCACGGCAAACCCTGCGGGCAGTGCAAACAGGCAGGTAGCTGCGAGAAGTTTCTTAAGCATGATCATCCTTTCTGACCTTGATAATCCAAGGACACCGCTGCGGTCTTCGCCTTCAGGTCGTGATCCTCCCTTTCGACAAATCGGCACCGGCCCTCTTTCATCCATGCGCCAGCACAGCTTAGTTCAGAATACGCGCTTGGCCATGCCTTCCTTGGTGCCATAGCGGCATTCTTCCAGCGTTGTCAGCGAGAAACGGCACGGCTTCCCAAAGCAAAGACTTGCGGGCGATGGTCGATTTACCAGAAAGTGCGCAGTCCGGATCGCGTCGCGAAGGCACGATCCATGGTCACGAGCGTCAGATCCAGCACCTCAGCCGTCGCGGCTAGAATACGGTCGAACGGATCGCGATGCGGCCAATCCATGACCCCGGCATGGAGCGATATTTCAGCCGTCAATGTCGCTTCCCGCGTCCCGTCCCGGCCAACAAGCTCTGCAAAGCGGGTCAGGAGCGGCGCGGCCTCGGGCCATTTGCCGATGCGCACCTTCTGGGCAATCTCGAACGCGCTGATCGGGCTGATGAAGATTTCGTCCGCCTGTTCGAGGGTCTGCAATGTCGCAACCGGCATGCGGCTGCGATCGAGATGGAGAAATGCCCAGGCATGCGTGTCGAGCAGATATCGGCTCATCGCCCTTCCCAGAGATCCAGATCGTCCTCATCCATGGGTTCGAGAAAATCAGGGATGTGCGTGACCTCGCCCTCAAGAAGGCCAAACTCGAATTTCGGCTTCTGGAACGGCACGATGCGCGCAACGGGGTCCTTGCCGCGCGCGATCACGACCTCCTCACCGCGCAGAGCGGCTTCGATCAGCTTGGACAACTGGGTCTTGGCGGTGTGGACATTGACCTGCATGACATGCCTCCGGGACGCATGGCTAACTTAGCCAACCTCCAGTCTCTTTTCAAGCCGCCTCAGGTTAGATCTTCGAAGGCGCCCGGCACCATTTCGTCCCAGAACCGCACGATGGCGGAGCGATTTGCGGCACTATCCCAGCCTGATTTGCCGAAATCCGCCCGCAGAGCTGCATCCTTCAGCCGCGCGAGGAACAGCCGTTTATCGGCATCGCGTTGCGTCGGGCTGCGATCCGCCACGAGCGCGCGGATACGGTCGAGTTGCTTGGTGCGCAGCGCGCGCATCTCGTCCAGCGATCCGATATCGGCGTTCGACGGCGCGGCGTCCGAGCCATCCGCGGGCTTGTAATCGTCGCGAATTGCGGCCGTCAGGTAGCGCACCGGGCTCTCGATCCCCTCGCGCCCGGCGAGGTAGTCGAGCTTTTCGTTCACGTAGGCCTCGCCATGTTGCGCGATCCATTGCCGCGCCAGCCGGTCGCTGACCCCGACCGCGATCAAACGGCGATAGGTGAGGCCCTGCCTTATCCCCTCCCCGTCATCGATGTTCAGAAGACCAAGCTGCGGGTTCTCCTTGATCTTGAAACGCAGCTCCACGACCTGACGGCCCATCTTGCGAAACTCTGGCTCGAGCAGGATGTTCGACGTCTTGTTCACCTCCGCCACGGCAGGTTTGATGACCTTGGCGTTGAGATGCTTGAAGCTGTCGTAATAGGCAGAGCCATCGACCCCCATGAGGCGCCGGAACAGCTCGATCGGCCACCATCCGGTCGAGCCTGTCCGGACGAAGCGGTAACAATTCTCGTAGAGCGCCAGCGCATGGCCGGAGGTGAAGCGGCGCTGGATATTGAGGTTGATCAGCGCGAAGACCTTGGGGTCGTGCAGCTTCTCGGCCAAAGCCGGTGAATAAGCGTATTCGCAAATTCCGCCCTTGAGCTTGGCGTAAGAGAGCAGCGAAGACACACCCCATTCCTGGCGCCCCTGCTCGTCGAGCATGTCCCACTCGGCCGTCGTCTCTGCAAGGCTGCGTAGAGACTGTTTCAGCGTCTCCATATCATTGGAATTGTAGCCCACCATCAGGCACAGCGTCCGCGCGTCGATCTGGTGCTTCGGCCGCGAGATGAGCGTGTCATAGGCGTTGAGCAGAAGAACGTTGGACAGCTTGCGCTGCAGCAATGTCAGTTTGCCCGACACATGGATCGCTGCGACGTTCTTCTTGACCGAAGGCCGTCTGAGCGAGCCTGTCAGCTTGTCACGGGGAATATCATCCCCGGATTCCGATTGGGTAAGATCCCGCATCGCCCTGCCCGTTCTCAATGTCCTGATATGGCGCCCGTTTTCGAGTCGCCCTGCCTCGGGAACAGGATGACCGAAAAGGCGCCCCCGCACAATTGTCTTGTGGGTACCTTAAATTCGAGGGTTCTTCCTCGGAAACGCATCCTGCAAACGGGTCCCTAATCCCGGGTTGCCGGAAGGTCGGCACTTCGAAGGGAACCCGTATACGGTACGGCCCCATTCGCGATGTGACCCTGTTACGCGCATTTTCGGCTTTCCCGAGTCTCGGTGCCCCAAAACCTGCGAATCGGAGCCCTTTCTACCGCAGACAGGTCCACCTCACCCCGCATACGGGTACCCTTTGACCTGTAGGCGGACACCCGATGCCCCCTTACCTACTGATTTTAATGAATTTATTCTGCCGAAAGTCTTAAAGATCTGAAAGATACCTGAACCTTGTACGGCTTCGCCTGCTGTTCTTATTTCAATTTTCTCTCTGGAAGAGGCCTGAAGTCCTGTCTTTGTCAGAAAATGACCCATCGCTTGTTTCAATGATTCACCTTCGGACGAAGATGTGCGATGATTTTGGCAATAACGTCGAAAACAGACGATGTCGAAGAGGTCACCGAGCATGGCACGCAAACCGGAGGTTCCCCTCCCCCCCTATTTCAATCTGGATCCGAAAGCTGCCGCGGGCAAGCTGGGCGAGCCCATAGATACCGCGCGATTCGCGAAAGCTGCGGCGTTTGCCGGGCGCGGGCGCGACGATCTGGCCAAGCGTGGATATTCGCCGGACGGGCGCAAACGGCTGCGCAAATTCTCCATGTGGGAAATCTGCCGGTACCTGATCCCGGTGGCACCCGCGCATTTGCGCCGGGTTCTGAACAAGCATCCTGACCTGCCGCAAGGCGAGGGCCAGGGGAACGCGAAGTGGTTCACCCTTGAGGATGTGTTGCAGCTTCGGGATCATTTTGCCGAAGAAGGCGTCAGCACGAAGGAATACCGCCCCTACCGGCCCGAAGGCCTGCCCGCGAAGATCGTGGCAGTCGCCAATTTCAAGGGCGGGGTCGGCAAGACCTCGACCGCCGCGCATCTAGCGATGTCGGCGGCACTCGACGGCTACAAGGTGCTGGTCGTAGATCTCGACTCCCAGGGGTCGATGACCTCCATCATGGGCGGGCAGGTTGCCGATGAATGGCAGACGGTCTTCCCGCTTCTGGCGCGAGATTACGCGACCCATTTGCAGGCCGAAAACCGGGTGCGTGAAGCGGCGGGCGAAGCTGCGGTTCCGCTGGACGAGACGTTGACGGAGGCGCTCGGCTTCGGGCTGAGTGATGTCGTTCAGAAGACCCATTGGCCGAATATCGACCTAATCGGTGCGCAGCTGAACCTCTATTGGGCGGAGTTTCAGATCCCGGTCTGGCGTATGCAAATGCGCAACTGGGCGCTTTGGGATGCGCTGACCGCGTCGCTGGAGCATGGGGGCGCGCTGGATGAATACGATATCATCCTGCTCGACACGCCACCTGCACTTGGGTACCTGACGATCAATGCGCTTGCCGCGGCCGACATCATTCTTGTCCCGCTCGGCGCGTCGTTCCTCGAATTCGACTCGACGGGCCGTTTCTTCGACATGCTGTATTCGACCTTCGCCTCCATCGAGGATGGTGAAAACGCGGCGCGGGCGCGGGCGGGGCTGCCGGAAATGCGCTTCGAATGGGACGTTGTGCGGGCGGTGATCACGCGTTTCGATGCCTCTCAGCAGACCGATCTTGCCAATGTCATACAGGCCTATTTCGGCGACATGATGAACGCGTACCGGCAGGAATACACGGCACTCGTCGGGCAGGCCGGGGAGACCGTGTCGGGCATCTACGAGGCGGATTACCGCAACTTCAATCGCGAGACGTACACACGGGGGCGCGAGGCTTTCGACCGCACTTACGCGGAATTCAAGGAGCTCCTGATCGGGGCGTGGTGGCGCGATGCGCAGGCAATGACGGAGGAGGCCCAAGATGGCGAAACGCAGACAGCTTGAAGTGCCCTCGGCCGATGCGCTGAAGGAGCTTGAAGAGGGTTTCGCACGCGAAACCACACGCGGGGGCATGCGGCCGCCCATTGCGGATGTGGTCGCGGATGCGGCGCGATTGTCCGACCCCCTGCCCCACAGCGAACGCGCCGAGGTAGCGCGGGATCGCAGTGATGCAGAGACGCTGCGCGCGGCCCGGCAGAAAGGTCTTGTCGCGGTCGAGATTCCGCTGGCGGAGATCTCGGTCGATACCCTGTCGCGGGATCGGATGGATGTTGAGGACGAGGCGCTCCAAGAACTGGTGCGCTCCATCGATGCGCATGGGCTGCGTCTGCCCATCGAGGTCTTCGGGCAAGCGGACGGGAGTTATGCGCTCATTTCCGGGTTCCGGCGGTTGGCGGCCGTGCGGCAGCTGAACGCAAGCTACGGGTCCACGCAATTCGCGACCATTCCGGCCTTCGTGCGGGCTCCGAAATCTTCGGTCGAGGCAATCCAGGCCATGATCGAAGAGAACGAGATCCGGGTCGGGATCAGTCAGTATGAACGCGGTCGGGTCGCGGCCATGGCGGTGCATGGCGGTGTGTTCTCCAGTCTCGATGAGGCGGTTTCGAGCCTATATTCATCCTCATCCAAGGCCAAGCGGTCGAAGATCCGATCCTTCGCCCTGATCCATGAGGAGCTGGGAGATATGCTGCATTTCCCGAAGGCCCTGAGCGAACGGCAATGCCTTCGCCTTGCCGGGGCGCTGCGTGTCGGTCTCGGAAGTGCAATTCGGGCAGCGTTAGAGACGCAAGTGATCTCGGATGCGGAGCGGGAATGGGCTATTCTGCTACCTCTGATCGAGGAGGCGGAGACTGGCAATGTCGATAGCGCGCGCGGCGGTCGACCGAAGAAAGCAGCGAAAGCCGCAGATCCCGGGCGCGAAATCGGGAAAGGTATCCGAATGAAGGTCGGGCGCCGGTCTGACAGCGTGTCGATTACCTTGTCCGGCGCGGCGCTCGAAGGCGTCGATATCGACACTGTTATTGCCAAGATCGAGTCTCATTTCTCGGAGTGAACGCTCAAAATCGACGCTACACTGTGACGGGGTTTCGCGCGCGAAACCCCGTTTTTCGTGCAACGTCCGGCGCCTTTGGAGCCTCTTAGTAGATTTGACCAAGGTTCTGATCGTCCTCGTTCAGGAGAGAGCTGATGCCGATTTTCGACCCTTTCAAAGGCCAGTCCGCTGGCTACGATTCCCCCGCGACGCATGGATTTGCCATCGTGCCGGATGATGCGGCGGAGCTGACCGCCCTGCCCCGTGGTGTCATCCTTGGGCAGTCCGGCGACCTCGCCGTGGTCTTCCAGAGCGGCGAATCCGTGACGTTCCGCAACCTCGCGGAAGGCATCGTCTACCCCTTCCGAGTGCGGGCGGTTCTGTCGACGGGTACGACCGCGGCTGACATCATCGGAGTGTATTGATGCTTGGCGTTCAGGCGGGCCTGCGCATGAGCGCCCTGCCCGCGACGCGTCATCGACCGCCGCCGGGATTTGCGAATAGCGGTGTACTTTTTCAATTGGCGCCACGCTCTTCGCGCGGAAAGATCATGAGCGGACTTGATCCGCGAAGTCTTGTGGATCCTGCGATCTGGTCGGGTCCGCTTTTCCACGTGGATAGTGAGCAAGGCGATGATGGTCGCTCCGGCCTCGGCGGTTTTGACGGCGATTTTTCGGAGGCTGTCCGCACTATCTATCGGGCTTTCGAGTTGGGCAATGCGACGGGTGCGGCTTATCGTGTGGCGATCAAGCCGGGCCTCTACCAGGAATCGTCCTTCACGAAGAACGGTCAGCGGGAGCCGTCCCATCCCGTGGCGATCCTCGGATGGGGTGGCGCCGTGCGGTACCGCACCGGCCCCCACAGCGTGACTTGGGCGGATCAGGGCGGCACTTTCACGACCTCGCTTTCAGCCGTTCGGCGGGTGTTTCGCAGCGATGAGACCACCGAAGCCGGGATCGCGCGCGAGCTGACGCAGGTCGAAGATGAGGGGGTATGTGCTGCGACGCCAAACTCATGGTGCGATGTCAGCGGGACGATCCACGTCAATATCGGCGCGGTGCCGGGACCGTCTGATATCATCCTTCTGCGCAGCTTCCACGGAGCGCGCTTTCTCTCGCACAGCCATGACCTCTATCTGGAGGACATCCACTGCGAGGGCGGCATCACCGGCACGCTGCATTGCGACGCAACCGCCACGCGGAACATCGTCGGCGTGCGGTCGAGCTTCCGCTACGCCGCGCCGTCAAACCCGAACGCGCCCTATGACGCGGTGCGCATTCGACGAACCAAAGGGCTGTGTGCGTTCTTCGATTGCGACGCCTCTGGTGGGGCAAAGGACGGATGGTCGTTTCACGAGGATGGCAACGCGGGAATGGAGGTGCTTTTGGAGAATTGCCGGGGTACGGGAAACGGCGCCGGGACGGCCACATCCTGCAATGGCTTCACGACCCATGATGGCGTGGTCGCGGCGCTCCTGGGCGGCGTCTTCGGCTATTCGTCGAACGGGACCGAGTTGCACTGCATACAAAATACGAAAACCTGGTGCCTGGGCACGACCGCGATAGCCCGGGACAGCGACGGCACATCGGTGGCGTTCAAATGCTCGAACGCCGCGCAGATGTGGCTGGAGAAGACGCAAGCCGATGCCAGCGGTGCGGGCACCGCGCTTGCCATCGAGGCCAATGGCGGAACGGTTCTGACCCGTGGACATCAAAGCCGGGCAGGGGGCACCGCCACGTCGAACGGTGGTTCGATCTCGACGTTCTGAACGAGGGCGCGCGCGAGGTCGGACCAGTCTGGTAAGGCCTCCGGCCGCCTCCGCCAGGTTTCGCAGCGAAACGCCGCGTCGGGCTGCTCGTATCCGAGAAGGGCCGGGACGGATGGATGGCACAATCTGTCCGGTCCGAGAATGGGCAGCCCGTAATGGCGGTAAAGCTGGATCCGGTTGGAATGTGCGCGCTGATACTCAACGCCCGGACAGTCGCGATACGCAGCGAGCCCGACATCGGCATGCGCCACGAGATCGAGCATTTGGCAGTAGGGAAGCTCCCCATGCAGAACCAGATTGGCGGGCAGGGCGTCGGGGCGCTCTTTCACGCGGCCGACGATGTGGCATCGCCAAAGCGGGTGATCTTGGGCCCAATCCGACAGGCGCCGCAGATCGATATGGCTGGTGCCTGCGCAAACAGCCTCAACCGGGTGCCGGGGCAGGTACGGATCGGCCATGCCGTCCTTGGCGGGCAGGGTGTCGCGCGGAACACCCATCGGGTCGAGCGTCACGTTGGGGTGGTCGAAGCGACGCGCCAGTTCCGGGCTGGCCAAGCTAAGCCGGTCACACATCCCGGCCCAGCGTTCCTCCGACGCTTTGAGCCATCGGGGCAGGCGCATCGCCGAGACATCATCGTTGATGCGGTAGGTGATGGACGCGTCCGGCGCCATTCGCCTTATCAGCGGAACGAGCGCCAAGGGCAGGCCGCTTTCCACGATCACGACATCCGCGCGTGAGATCGGGTCTGACAGGATAGGTACCCATTTACGGGATGATATTTGCCAGGCCCGACCAAGCATCACATCAAGAGACGGGCTGCCGGTCACCACGGGGTGGAAGGCCTGCGGGAGGAACAGGTGGTGCAGCCTTGGGCCAAGGCAGGTGCGCCCCCGGCGCGGCGCGCGACTTGGCGCGTCTCCGCTCCGGCGCTGTTTCAAACGCGCAAGATGCGAATACCCGATGGTTGCGAAATCGACCTCCCACCCGGCATCGACCAGCGCATCGGCAATCCAATGAAAGCTGGCTCGGCGATCCGACCATGGCAGATGCGTGGACAGCAGAACCGCGCGCTTCATGAGACGACGAGCCGTGGCCGCATCGCGGCGGTCTTGGTCGCGGCGAGGTAGAGCAGCGAGCCAAGGCCGATCAGGGCCAGCAGCCGCAGCGGAGAGGGATCCAGAACGAGCAGGGGCGTGGATCCGAGCAGCATCACCGTCGGTGCGAGAAGCATGCGAAGGGACGGCATGTGGGCGATTGGCCAGCCTGCACGATTGCCGATGAGGCTTTGGCCGAGCCAGAAGATGAGGGCGACGACAGACAGGCCCGCGCAGGCTTGGAGGAACGTATGGTCTTGAGATATCCAGATCGCGGCGCCGGAGGCTCCGAGAAGTCCGGCGCTTCGGCACAGCAGGAACCCCGTGCGACCGCTGGCTGCCATGGCTTGCAGCCAGGGCATCGATAGTGCCGCGAAGAGGCCGAAGGGCGCCAGCGCGCGAAGGAGAGGCGTCACCATCTCAGCATGTGTCGCACCGACAGCCACCAGCGCGATATCGGGCGCGGCGATAAAGAGACCCGGCCACGCCCACATCGCGATCCGTGCGGTGTGCTGCGTGGTCTCTGACAGGAGCTGGGGCGCGCGGCGCAAGGCGGGCAGGGCAGCAAGGCGCAGGGGGGCGAGGGTCATCGCCTCGGTCAATTGCACGAGCCGCACAGCGATCTGGAACGCGCCTGCGGCGGCAAGGCCGAAGAAGCCCGCGACGAGCATTTGCGCCAGTGGGAAAAGACCGGACGAGAGCATGTCCCGGGCCCCGATCTCCGCCGGACGTCGCCAGAGATTTGCAAGCTGTTTGCGCGCAGGCCACGAGCAGCGGAGCGGCATCGCCACAAGGGCCAGCGCGGAGGTCGCAGCTGTCGCAGTCAGGGCGAAAACCGCGAGAGCATAAACCCCCGCTCCCAGCCACAGCGCCAGAGCCGCAGAGATCGCAGCCAAGGCTTGCGCGGCCACGGTGCGGAGCGCGAGGCTGCGCAGGTCCATGCGTTTGCGCAACTGCCCTTCCGGCACGGCGCCGAACGCGCCGAGAAGCGGCAAGGCGGAGAGGAGCGCCATAAGCGGCAGATCAACGACCAGACCAACGGTCAGAAAGCAGGCCGACACCGCGCCGCCGAGGATCAGGCAGAGGCCGGTCAGGGCGCGAATGTCGGCGCGGCGCTCCGCCACGAGGATGACCGCTTCGGAGAACCCGATCCGCAGGGCGTTCTGAAGCAATCGTATCGGCGCGAGGCAGACCGCAAAACGCCCGAGATCGTCGAGGGACAGCACGCGGGCCGCAGCCAGGAACACCAGCGCCGACAGCCCCAGCCGGGACCATTGCAGGAGCACCGCCCAGCCTGCGCCGGTCAATGCCGGACCACCGCTGCGCGAGGCGGCGCGGTGTTCAGCGCCTGGGCCACGGGACGTTCCAAAAGCGTGAAGACGATCCAGCCGATGCCGGCCGCAAGGATGATCGCGACGGCGCAGAACAGGGACGCAGACCAGGGGGCGGCGGGGAGCAATGGCAGTAGGACCAGCGTCAGAGCCCGAAGCGTGAAACGGTGCGAGAGGTATATCGCGAAGCTTGCGTCGCCGATCCATTGCAGCGGCCAATGCATGCGCGGTGCGGCAAGCGTCACGGCAGCAACGATCATTGCTGCGGGCAGTCCCGCCGCGATGAAGCGGGGCAGGGGGGTGCCGTCGAGTGCGATCAACAGGATCAGACCGACGAGGCCGAGTGCCAAGGCAAGAGGCGCATTCCCGCGCCGCACATGCCACAGCCGGGCAAGGGCCATGCCGAAGACGAATTCAAGACAGATCGGGTTCGTGGCAAAGACCCAGATTGTCTTGACCTGATCGGGTGTCACGGATGGCAAGGGGCCCTCAGAGCCGCTGAGCGCGCCGAGGAGTGCCAGAAAGGCAAACAGGCCGCTAACTGCCAGAACAGGGCGTTTGAGCGTCATGCAGGCGCTCAGAGCGGCGTAGAAGGCCATCTCATAGTTGAGCGTCCATCCCGGCGACAAGACGGGTGCTATCCGGCCATCGTACCGTTCTGTGGGGAAAAACAGGTAGGATCCAAGGATCTGGCCGGGCGAAAGGTCTGTTTCCTTGATGGCGCCGGGCGCGGTCAGCAGCGCCAATACCATCAAGGTGGTGAAAAGGTAGTAAAGCGGCGCGATGCGGAGGAACCGGCGAGCGAGGAAAGCGCCCGCCCCCGCGCGCCATTTGTCGGCGGAGCGGATCACGATGAAGCCCGAGATCACGAAGAACAGATCGACGCCGCGCGTCCACGGGATCGCATCGCCGGGCAGGTCGATGGCGAAGTAATGCTCCGCCTCGGCGATGACATGCCCCGTCAGCACCATCAGAACCGCAAGCGCCCGCGCGAATTGGAGGCCTTCAAGCCGCTCCATGGGCGGACTCCATCGTCGGTGGGCAAGTTCGGATCCTGCGTCCGGACCGGTACACCCAAAGGATGCAGAGCGTCCCGAAGATCAGGTTCTGGTGCAGCAGGTAATTGCCATGCGGGGAAAACAGCAGCGCGGCCCCGATCTGCGCGTAGAGAATGGCCCCCAGAAGGCTTTCCCGTGCGCGGTGATAGGCGATGCGCGCCAGGAAGAACGCAAATGCCAGGAAAAGCGCCCCGCCAAATGGTCCGAAATCCACGTAAGGCCCTGAGAAAAGGGAAAATTCACCGCCTCCGCGCGCTTCTTCCAAAGCGTCGATCTGAGCCGGGAAAGTCGCATCATACACGCCGTCAAGACCCATGAGGATCACCGGTCCCCGGAAGCTCACACCGCCGAGAGTGTGCGGGATATCCGTCTCGAACGGGGCGAAGCTGTTCCACAGATCATTGACGAAATAGAACGCAAGCTTCTGCCCGGCGATGGTCAGAACCGGATCGGACAGGGTGGGATTGGTCAGCGCCTCGCGCAGCACCCAGATTCCGCAGAACAGGGTGGCCAGAAGCGGGATCAGGAACACCGCGCGCAACCGGCCCTTGGCGAGGCTCCATGCCAGCCAGGACGAGATCAGGAACTGCATCAGCAGAATCCGCTGGCTCAGCACGATGGGCAGAACGAGCAGGCAGAACGCGCTGAGCAGGATGATCCGCCATGCGCGTCTTCTCCCCTGCCGCGACAGCGAACCGGACGCGATCAGCGCCGTGGCAAGGCAGGCCAGCGCGGGCAGGGCGCCGTAGCTGAGCCGCATTCCGGGAAAGAGCGTGTTGTCGAGAAGGATGCTGCGCAGGATCGCGGGTTCTTCTTGCGCAAGATGCAGGAAATGGCCGGGCCCGCCCGCCTTGGGCACCGACAGGAGGATCCAGACCAGCGTGATGGCGACGAACACCCTGGTCAGTCGCTCCGCGCGGTGCACAACCAGATCGGGTGCGACCCCGATCCTGAATGCCGCGCGCGGCGTCGACACCAACTGCGCCGAAAGGCTTCCGGCAAGCGCGGACAGCATAGCGATCACGAGCCAAAGCCCGCCCAACAGCCCGAACCGGTCGAGGGTGATACCCGACCGCGCCATGAAAAGCGGCAGAAGGTCGAACGTGTCCGGCATCGCAAGGGCGATCCAGGCGATCCCTCCCGAAAGGCACCATGTCAGTGTCAGGAGCGACAGGGGAGAGAGGAGCCCGATCACGCGGCGCACCGATCCGGAAAACGCGTCTCATAGATCTCGATATCGGCCGCGCAGACCGTTTCGATCCGGCGTCGCAGGCCTTTCGACAGTGCAGGTGCCGCGGGGGCGCGGTTGCGCGACAGCATCGGCAGGGGCGAGGCCACCATCCGCGCAAGATCGCGCCGGAAGAGGTCCGCCGCCTCCAGTCGGCCCACCAGATCGAGACTGTTCAGGCCCGATTTGGCGCGGATAATCTCTGCGGTCATGTCTCCATCGGGCTGCGCCCACTCGCCCGAGAAATAGAACAGGACCTGCGATCCGATCCGCCAGGCATCCCGTGTCTCGCAAAACGCATCGATGTTTTGCGGGCGTGCCGGGTCCGGGTGGGCCCGCTGCAGGTAGTGGTAATGCGACACGAACCGCGCCACCGGATCGCGCAGGAGCGTCACCCACCGGTGCCCTTGCCCCGGACCGGCATGCAAATCCGGCGCGTAATGGGCGTGCGCGGCGATGACCTGCTTGCCCCGCTCCAACTGGCGCAAAAGCGCGATCCTGCGCTGTGCGTAATCGGCGCGGATCAGGGCGTCGCCCGCAAGAGCTGGCTCCAGCGACAGCGCCGCCTTGCGTGTGGCCGCAAGGTCGATCGTGGCCTGCGAATAGAAGCTGCGCAGCCGCAACGCCGCGCCGAAGCTCGACCCGCCGCATTTCGGGACATGGATGTAGACCACTGGGCGCAAGACAGGCTCCTGAAGCGCATTAGGCATTTGGTAACCATCGCGCATGCAGGGTTAACGCGAGTTTAATGCGGAGCGGCGTGATGAGAATCGTGCATATCCTGACGCGGATGCAGCGCGGCGGGTCTGAGGAAAACACCGCCGAGGTCTGCCGCTGGCAAGCCGCGGCGGGCCATGACGTGTGGCTGATCCATGGCGGGGATGCACATCCCTGCTGGCACGGGATGATGCCGGGCGTGCGTCGCCTTGCACTGTCGAGCCTCGTGCATCCGGTCGATCCGATCCGGGATCTCAAAGCGCTCAGGGTCATGCGCAGGGTCCTTGGAGACCTCACGCCAAATATCGTGCACACGCATCAATCGAAGGCCGGCGTCATCGGGCGGCTCGCAGCGGCGGGGCAGGGGGCGCGCATCGTGCATGGCATGCATATCATGCCGGCCGAGGGCACGCTGATGCGCGCAGCCGAGCGTCGAGTGACGGCCCTGACGGACCGGTTCATCGGGGTCTCGCACGCAGTCTGTGCGGCGCATACGGCCTTGCGGCTGGCGCGACCGGACGATTCGGTCTGCGTGCGTTCGGGCCTCGATCTCGACCGGTTTCGCACAGCGCTTCCGCCGCCCGACATGCTTGGGCTGCGGGGGGGTCATGACCCCGCAACACGACCCATGATCGCGCTTTTGCTGGCCTCGCTGGAGCCGCGCAAAAACCACGCGCAGTTTCTCAAAAGCTGGGCGGCCGCCTGTGCGGATGTGCCCGGAGCGCGGCTTTTGATCGCGGGGGAGGGGCCGCTCGATGGTGAGCTCAGAACGTTGATTTCCGCGCTCGGTCTGCAGGATCGCGTGCAGCTTCTTGGGTATCGGAACGATCCCGAACGGCTGATCGCGATGGCGGACGTGGTGTGTCTGCCCTCCGAGCGCGAAGGCTTGCCGCGGGTCGCGATACAGGCTCTGGCCGGTGGCAAGCCGTTTGTCTGCACGCGTCTGCCCGGCATGGCGGAATTGATTTCTGTCCAGCGTACTGGGCTGGTCGCGGATGGGCCGGGGGGCGTGGCGCGCGCAACGCTGGCCCTGCTGGCCGACAAGGAGCGGCTGGCCGAGATGCAGTCCGAGGCGCGAAAAGTGGATCTCTCGCCCTGGTCATTGGAGGCACTCGGACCCGCGACCACGCGCGCTTACGGCATGAAACCCAGATCCACGCCGCGGGCCCGTGTTTCGAACGCGCAACCTGTCGCATGAGCCTTGCCATCAACGCCCGGTTCCTGACACAGCCGGTTTCGGGTGTTCAGCGCTATGCGCGCGAGGTGCTTGGCGCGCTCGATGCGCTTCTGGTCGAGGACCCGGAACTTGCGCAGCGTCTGGGCCCGGTCACCGCCTACACCCCGCACAGGCCCGTCGCAGACCCGGATTGGTCACAGATCAAACTGGAGGTTCTGGAGGGCGCGCGCAGTCACCTCTGGGAACAGACAACGCTTCTGCGCGCCACGCGCCAGACCCGGCTGCTGAGCCTCGGCAATAGCGGGCCGCTCCTGCATCCGCATCAGATCGTGGCCTTCCACGACACGCATCTGTGGGACATGCCTGACGCCTATGACTGGCGCTACCGTCTCTGGCACAAGACTTTGCGCGGGCCGCTGGCGCGCCGTGCCGCCAAGACGGTCACCGTCAGTGCGCATTCTGCCAATGCGCTGGCCGCGCGGTTGCGGCTGCCGGAAGCGCGATTCCGGATCGTTCCGAACGCGGCCGATCATATCCTGCGTCAGGTTGATGATCCGTCGATTTGTGCCCGGTATGACCTTGCGCCGCGAAGATACCTGCTGAGCGTGGGAAACGCGTCCGAAAACAAGAACATCCCGCGCTTGCTCGAAGCACATGCGCGAATCCCTGATGCGTTACCGCTGGTCATCGTCGGGGGCGATGCGCCGGGGCTCGCCAAGGTTGGGCTGACGCCCCAGGGCGCAGGTGCGCGCCTGATCGGACGCGTTGCCGATTCCGAGCTCGCAAACCTGATGCGCTATGCCGGCGGGTTTGTTTTCCCATCGCTCCATGAGGGGTTCGGTATCCCGCCGCTCGAGGCGATGGCGCTGGGGGTTCCGGTGGCCGCGGCACGATCGGGCGCCTTGCCCGATGTTCTGGGCACGGCCCCCCTCTGGTTCGAACCGCGCAATACCGACGATATCGCGCGCGCATTGTCAGACTTGGGAACCCTGTCGTCGTCCCGGCGTATTGCCATGATCCAAGATGGGTTGCGTCAGTCTTCGCGCTACCGATGGAGGTCTAGCGCGCAGGACCTGGTGCACGTGCTTAAAGGCTCCGACGCGGCCTAGCTCCCGGTCTTTGAAAAGAGCGCGCCTGCGGTTCGCACAAGCAGGGTCAGATCGCCCCGAAAGCCGAGGGTCAGCGCATAGCGCCGGTCACAGGCCACGCGCTGGACGTAGCAGCCGCACGTGCGCGCCTCGACCTGCCAGAGTCCGGTTATGCCCGGGCGCAGTGCGAGATAAGCCCAGACATCCTGATCGTAGCGGTCCAGCTCTTCATGCGTCACGGGGCGCGGCCCGACGAGAGACATATCGCCCCGGATGACATTCCAAAGCTGCGGCAATTCGTCGAGACTGGTGCGGCGCAGAAGCTGCCCGAAACGGGTCACGCGGGGGTCATTGGTGAGCTTGCGCCCTTCGGCCCATTCGCGGGCGGCAGCCGGATATCTTTGCAGGTGATCCGCGAGCATACGTTCCGCGTTCGGCACCATGGTGCGCAGCTTCAGGCAGCCGAATCGGCGTCCGGACAGCCCGATACGTTCGTGGACGAAAAAGGCCGGACCACCCTGACAGCGGAGCAGAAGCGCCAGGAGTGCTATCAGCGGCAGGGAGAGCGTCAGAAGAAGCGCCGCTGCTGTCAGATCGAAGGTTCGTTTGCCAAGCCTTGCATAGAAAAAGGACGGTGTGGCCGTGGCCAGTGCGCGATTGGTGATCGACACGTAATGGACTCCAAAACGCAAGCCCACCCACGCCTCGGTCAAGCACAGAAAACGAAAACTTCCTTAAGACATGATTAAGCGCGCTCGTGTCGCGTCGGCTTTTGGTGTTTTTTAGCGCCGTGACCGGGCGGCTCAGGTCGAGACCAGTTCGATACCGTCCGGCGTGATGACCGCAGCTGTCAGCCGACCGGTCGCATAGGCCCCGGTATCGAGCGAAATGCGGCCATCCGCGACAATCGCTTCGTCCACGATCGTGTGCCCATGCGCGATCCACCATCCGTCCTGGCGTGGCGTGGTCATGAAATCGGGATGTCCCCAGATCAGGGTGCGTGCGGGGTTGTCCTCTATCGGGACGGCAGGATCCGCGCCCGCATGCAGGACGGCGATGTTGCCGGACCACCGGATCAGCGGCAGCTCCCGCACCCAGTCTATGAGTTCCTCGCCGACTTCGTTCACGAAGGTATTGCGCGCTTCGCGTAGCTTCATCCCGCGCGTCATCTCGGACAATCCGCGTATCCCGAGATCGGCCAACGTCTGCAAACCCCCATTGCGAATCCAGCGCGGTCCCTTTTCTTCGGGCGACGTCACGAAGCTCACGAGCATGTCTTCGTGGTTGCCCTTGAGGCAGGTGATCTCTGGCCGATCCTTGAGAAAGCGCAGGGTTTCGACGGAGGCCGGTCCCCGGTCGATATAGTCGCCCACACAAATCACGGGCACATCGCCAGGCAGTTTCTCCAGAAGAGCCTGCAGAAGGTCCAGCCGTCCGTGGATGTCACCGATGACCGCGAACGAAGCTTCGGGTTTCGGATCCTCGAAGACAGGTTTCGGTGCGGCGCGTAGGCGTGCGAGCAGAGATTTCAGCATATTCCCCCCGATTGACGTCGGTATTCGGCACTAGCCCCCTGGTTGGTGCGTTACAACGCACTTTGTCGTGGGCGACGTCCCCCTCTGACGGGCGGTTTATCGCCGAAAATGCGCGGTTTGTTCCAATGTCCCGCTTTATTGTGGCGCAACAGCAACAGCGAGGTAAAGGGTCCAGAAAAAGCGACGGTCGCAGGGGTGCCCGTCTCCCCGACTTCGCCTATCAGGAGTCGGGATTTCAGGGGGAATTCACGTGAAGCGCGCCTTGGCTACGATTGCGATTGTCACAGCTGCAAGCGGAGCAGCTGCGCAGTCTGGTTTCGAGACCGGCTACAACACCTACGGTGTGCCGGGCATGGTGGACATGCCGAACGCGTTGGTTTTGCCGGATGCGGAGCTTGGCTTTTCGTTGACGCAGTTCGATGGGACACTTCGGATCACGGGGGCGTTCCAAATCCTCCCGCGTTTGACTGGAGCATTCCGTTACTCTGTCATCGACGGCTTTCGCGGCCGCGGAACGCTATATGATCGCAGCTTCGTTCTTCACTACCAAATTCTGAATGAGCAATCCGTCCGTCCGGCGCTGGCCTTGGGGATCAACGACCTTTTCGGCACGGGGGTGTATTCCGGAGAATATCTCGTCGCGACGAAACATCTGGGCTCTCGTCTCAGGGCGACGGGCGGGATTGGCTGGGGCCGCCTCGGCGAGCGCAACGGCTTCCGCAACCCGCTTGGCGCTTTGAACGACGGATTTGAAACCCGACCAGGTCGTGACTTCGGGGTTGGCGGTGAAGCGGAATTCGATCAGATCTTCCGCGGTGACGCTGCATTCTTCGGAGGGGTCGAGTTTCAGGCCTCTGACAGGTTGAGCTTCGCCGTTGAATACTCGTCGGATGAGTATTCCCAGGAAGTCGGACCGTCCTTCGACTACAATTCACCGTGGAATTACGGGCTCACCTACAAGGTCCGCGAAGATCTGTCGCTGACGGCCAGCTACCTTTACGGCTCGACCATAGGCGTAAGCCTGACATTCGCCGCCAACCCCAAGCGTCCGCCGAATACCGTGGGCCTCGAGCCTGCGCCCTATCCTGTCACGCCGCGCGCATCCGTCGATGCCGAAGCGCTCGGCTGGACCTTGCCTGACAACGGTAACGCAGCGATCGCCCAGGTCCGCGATGTCATGGAGGCCGACGGGATTGCGCTGCACGCGTTCCGGCTGGTCGGTGACACGATCCGCGTCGAGATCGAAAACCAGCGTTATCGCACGACGGCGCAGGCCGTGGGGCGCACTGCGCGTATCCTGACCGCATCGATGCCACCTGCCGTCGATACGTTCGTGATCGTGCCCGTTGTGCTGGGTATCCGGACCGCAGATGTCACGATCCGGCGGGACGATATGGAAGAGCTGGCCTATGATCTCGACAATACCTGGTCGAGCTATGCCCGCGCGCGCTTTGACGCGTCCACCACGCAGCTGGCCCCGCTTGGCGAAATCTACCCGCGCTTCAATTACAACATCAGTCCTTACCTGACGCCGAGTTTCTTTGACCCGGATGATCCCGCGCGTTTCGACGTGGGCGTTGAACTCAATGCCTCGCTCGAGCCGGTCTCGGGCCTGCTGTTCGAAGGCGCCGTGCGGCAGCGCTTCGAAGGTACGCTGGACGAGTCGACCCGCGTTTCGAACTCCGTGCTGCCGAAAGTCCGGTCCAACACGAATATCTTCCAGCGCAACGCCGATACGTTCATGACGTATCTGACGGGCACGTATTTCTTCAAACCTGCCGAGGACTTCTACGGGCGTGTCACGGTTGGCTATTTCGAAACGCAATATGGTGGCATCTCGACCGAAGTCCTGTGGAAGCCGGTTGGTAGCGATCTCGCGCTCGGGCTAGAGGCGAATTACGTCAAGCAGCGCGCGTTCGAGCAGGGCTTCGGCTTTCAGGATTACGAGATCGCGACGGGCCATGCCTCGCTCTATTACCTGTTCGAAAACGGGTTCGAGACCAAGGTGGATGTGGGTCGCTACCTCGCAGGCGATTGGGGGGCGACGTTCACGCTGCAGCGTACCTTCAAGAATGGCTGGAAGGTCGGGGCATTCGCGACCTTCACGGATGTGCCGTTCGACGAGTTCGGCGAAGGCTCCTTCGACAAAGGTCTGATGGTCACGATTCCGATCGATTGGGTGCGCGGTACTCCGACGACGAACGAGTTCAACTACATCCTGCGGCCGATCCTGCGGGACGGTGGTGCAAAAGTGAATATTCGCAACCGTCTCTACGAATTGGTCACAGACAACCACCGCCCGGCCATGCGGGACGATTGGGGCAGGTTCTGGAAATGATGCGGATTGTCTCTCTCGTGACGCTGATTGCCGTGCTGGCAGGGTGCTCGGAAAGACCGCCCTTCGGCACGTTCCGCGCCGGGCTGACGCCTGAAGTCGTGGCGACTGTCGACAATGAGCTTCTTTATATCGGCGTTGAAGGTCTGAGCACAGAGTCGACCGTGCAGCCTGCGGAACGTATCGACGGCGTCATCAACTGGCGCACCGTGGACAATTCGTCCGAGATCGCGACCCGCAACGGCTTGATCGTGGCCACTCGGTCTTTGGGCAATGACCTGATGTCCGCAGATGTCACAGGCTCCGTCGCGGCGCTGCAAGGACGGGACGGCGGTGAGTATTACCCGCGCTTCCACACGCTGCTCGACGGGGAATACCAGCCGCAATTCACGAGCTTTCAGTGCATCATCGAAAACCGCGTGGCAGAACCGCTGACGATCCTGGATCGAACCTACAGTGCGATTCGCCTCGACGAGGTTTGCACGACACCGGGCAAGACGGTGACGAACACTTACTGGATCGATCGGGACGGGGGCGTGTTGCGTTCCCGCCAATGGATCGGCGAGGATGTGCAATACATCCAAACGGAACGACTGAAATGACCCCGGCCATCGGGATCGCAAAGAGGGACGTCTAATGAGCAGAGCGCTGTTCGGATCGATCATGGCGACATGCGCCGTTTTACTGACGGGTTGTGGGATCAGCTACACGTCTCCAACCGTCAGCCAACAATCGGGCGGTGCGGAAGTGCGTGTCGTGGATGTCGATCCGCAAACGGTGCTGGTCGCAAATCGCGCGCGCTACACGCCGCGTTCCCTGCCGGAGATATATTACCAGGCAGCGGGCGGCTCTCAACTGCGTGGGATAGATTCGCTGCCTGCGGAGCCCTTCCTGCCAGACGAACAGCGCCGGGCGCTTGAGCTGCGCATTCCGCCTGATGTCCCGCCGCAGCCTTACCGGATTGGCGTTGGCGATGTCGTCCTCCTGGCCACGAAATCCGCCGGAACGACCGTCGAAGAACTTTCAGGGCTGCTGGCAGCTCAGAATGCCCGCCAAGGCTATACCGTGCGCGATGATGGCGCGATTGCGATTCCCGACCTCGGCACCGTGCAGCTTGCCGGCATGACGATTGAGGAAGCGGAAGCCCGCGTTTTCGAGGCGCTCGTGGACAACCAGATCGACCCGGCCTTCTCGCTGGAGATCGCGGAGTTCAACTCGAAGCGCGTGGCTGTCGGTGGCGCTGTCGGGGAACCGACCCTTGTCCCGATCACGCTCAATACGCTGGACCTCGGTGAAGCGATCACGGCCGCGGGCGGCGTCCAGGTGTCGAATGAGGAGTTCGCCTCGATCCGCATCTATCGCGACGGATCGCTCTACCAGATCCCTTTCGAGGATTTCCTCGCGCGGCCCGATTTGCAGCGCAAGACGCTGGTCAACGGGGACGCGGTATACGTCGATACCAGCTATGATCTGGAGCAGGCGCTCGAGTTCTATCGCTCGCGTATCGATGTCATAAACGTGCGTCGCTCCGCGCGGAGTGCCGCTATTGACGAGTTGCAGGCCACTGTGAACCTCCGCCGTGGTGAGCTGAACGAACGGCGCGGAAATTTCGAGTCGCGTCTGGAGCTTGGCGCAGAGGCCCGCGATTACGTCTACCTTGCGGGCGAGGTGACGGAGCAGAGCCGCTACACCATGCCTTTCGAGCAGCAGGTGACGCTCGCGGACGTTCTCTACGGAAGCGGCGGAATGCCCACGGCCACGGGCGATCCGTCGGAGATCTACGTCCTGCGCGCCTCCAGCAATCCGGCGGAGTTCGGCGCGGTCACGGCCTGGCACCTCAATGCGAAGAATGCAGCCAACCTGACGCTGGCGACCCGCTTCGAGATGCGTCCGAACGACATCGTCTTCGTCGAACAGCAGCCGATCACGAAATGGAGCCGCGCTCTGAACCAGGCGCTGCCGACCTTGATCAACACGTCGATTTCCGCGGCAACTACAGCCGTCCGCTAATCGTCAACGCTAAAACAGCATGACCCCGTGATGCGGATCGCATTGCGGGGTCTGCTGCGTTTGGGCCTGATTTTAACCTTACGGCGCTTCAACTCTGCAAAGTCAGGTTTGTCCGCGCCCCCGCAATTGGGCAGCCATCGCCCCATCCTTGCCCAATTTGCACCATCATCTACCGAGAATATCACTCCCAGGCGGCAGGTAATCCATCTGCCAGCGATAGGAGACAGATATGCGCATTCTCGCGGTCGATGACGATCCGATTATCCTCGATCTGCTGACAGCGGTCCTCGGGCAGGCGGGCTATACCGACCTCGTGACGGCGCGCTCCGGTGAACAGGCGCTTTCGGTGCTTGAAACCGTGGAGCAGCCTTTCGATTGTTTTCTCTTCGATATCCTGATGCCCGGCATCGACGGCGTGGAGCTTTGCCAGCGTGTTCGGGCGATGCCGAGCTATGCCGCAACGCCTGTTCTGATGGTGTCGCGCCTCGACGAAAAGAAGCATTTCGATCGGGCTTTCAGTGCTGGCGCCAATGATTACGTGACGAAGCCGTTCGATGCGACTGAGCTAAAAGTGCGTATCCGCCTTGCCGAGCAAGTGTCGAACCAGCAGAAGATTATTGCTTCGCAAGGGCTGGATCGGTCGACTAAAGTCCGTTTGTCTGAGGCGTTCATGCTGGACGATGTGCCGGGTGCGATCGACAATCTCGCGCTCGATGCCTACCTCGAGCGCATTCCGAACGGCCTGACCGCGATGCAGTTCTTCGCGGTCAAGATCGGCAACATCTCGGATCTGCATCGCAAGGCCACGCCGGATGAATACCGTCTGATCATCAACTCGGTGGCAGATGCGGTGACCGATGTACTGTCAGGCAGCAGCTACTTCATCACCCATAGCGGCAATGGCGTTCTGTCGTTCATCGTGCATGGTCATATCGACATGACTATCGAGGAAACGTCCCGGATGGTGCGCACGGAAGCAGGCAGCCTCGACTTCGTGCTGACCTCCGGCGAACATGTCATCCCGGAAATCATCGTCGGGACCAGCAGCGCGACCCGGACATTGACGAGGACCGCGCGGATCCAGGCCCTGAGGGAATCGATCATGGATGCCGAGGACGTTGCCACGATGGTAAAGCGCCTCGGGCCCCAAATGGCGCAGAACACCGACGAACGGCCGGGATTTCTGGACCGTTTGATGGCGGGGTTCTAAGCGATGGCGCAGGTTGGTCAGGCCGCAATCGCGCGAGACGATCCGATGCAGATCATCAAGCAGCGGTTCATCGACGGTCTCGAGGAGCGGCTTGCCGAACTCGAAGGGTTGTTCGAACTTCTGGATGATGGCGAGAATGCCGCGCGGGTCTGGGCTGAGATCCGTCTTCGCGTGCACCGCATCGCCGGAGTTGCCGGAAGCCTTGGCTTCGCGGCACTCGGCGCGCGCGCGGCCCAGATCGACAATGGTATCGACGCGATGCTCACGCTGGAGCCGCCATACGATGATCGCAACCTGCGGAGCGCGATGGATTCGCTTCTCGACGATATTGACGAAATTCTGGAAACAGAGGCGGCGGCCTAGTCTTTCGCAAGCATCGCCTTCAGCTCATCAGTAAGGGTCATCGGATCGAACGGCTTTGAGATGAAGCCCTGTGCGCCGGTACGCTTCACCAACGCTGCGGAGCTGTCATGTGTCTGCGCCGACATGAAGATCACGGGCAAGGTGTCGTATCCCGGCACTTCGCGCAACGCATGCAATGTCTCTTCCCCGCTCATATCCGGCATCATCTGATCCAGAAGGATCATGTCGGGCGACAGGTTCGGAGCCTCCGCAACCGCATCCGCGCCGCGAGAGAATTGGTGAACCTGCAATCCGCCCACCATCTCAAGCGCCAGGCGCGCGATTTCCTGGATGTCCGGGTCGTCCTCCACGTGAAGAACGGTCGTCAGTGCTGTCATGGGCGCCTCCGTTTTGGTGAGCTATGCCACATAATGCGCGTAAGCCTCTCGGATTTCGTTGGTTTTTGGCAACATTCCCGTACTTCGTGTGAAAACTGCTACCCTTAGCCAAGGCAATCACTCAAGAATGCTCGGCATGGTTGTGTACTGAGTGCCCCTTCCCCGTGTTCTGCATTACCCTTCGAGGCGATCGATATGCTTGGCACTGAACCTTCCTCTCTGCTCCGTCATGCGATTATCGCGGCGTCCATCGTTGCTGCCGTTTCAATCGCAAGTCTTTTCATGGTTGAGAAGTCCCTGAACTTCGAAAGGTCGGAGGCGCGCTTCGACGTGGAGGTGCAGGCGCAGCGTTTGGCGCAGCGCATTGAACGCGAGACGGCGAGTCTTGCGCTGATGGCACGCGGGGTCGCGACAGCCCTGGCCCGTGACACGGATGTCACACAGGAGGCCTTTGCTGCAATTGCCGAGAAGATCCGGACTGCGGGCATATCGGCTGACGATGACATCGAGGTCCTGAATATCGGGGCCGCGCCGGATCTCGTCGTCCGTTATGTGTATCCCGAGCAGCCCAACAACGTGGTCATCGGCCTGGATTACCGTGAACTGCCGACTCAATATCCGTCCGTTCTGGCCGCGATGGCCAGTCGGCAACCGATCATCGTGGGACCTGTCGATCTTGCACAGGGTGGCCGCGGGGTGATCGTGCGGATCGCTGTGAACGATCTCTTTACCGGGGAGCCGTGGGGTGTCGTGTCGGTCGTGGCCCGCGTCGATGCAGCCTTCGACAACGTCGCGGCTCTGGCCGAACAGGCCGGTCTCGACTTCGCCATCACCGGCGACCGGATGCAGGACGCGGCATTGGTTTTCGGTGAGCCGTTGGACGAGATCGCGGAAGGCGTGACGGTCCCGCTCGATGTGGTGGATCAGCGATGGACCCTGACCGCGGCCCCGAAAGCAGGCTGGCCGCAGAGGGCGTCCGACTGGCATCTCATCTGGATGCTCTTCGCCTTTCTCGGGTCGAGCGTCTTTGTCGTCTACCTGATCCTGGATCGGTTCTATTCGGCGAGACGACAGGCTGAGGACCGGCTTCAGACCGCGATCGACGCCATTGATGACGGCTTCGCCATTTACGATGCGAATGACCGGTTCCTGACCAGCAATGCGACCTACAAGGCATATTACCCCAGATCCGCCGAGAAGATGATCCCCGGCACGCCTTTTGCCGAGATCATCCGCCACGGCGTGGATAACGGTGAATATCTGGATGCCATCGGCAACGAGGATGCGTGGTTCGAAGAACGGATGAGACGCCATCGCCACCTGGAAGGAAGCTCCATTCAGGCCCTTGCGGATGGCCGCTGGCTCAAAGTGTCGGAGAAGCGGCTTGCGGATGGCAGCACGGTCGGCTTCCGCGTCGATATCACGGAGCTCGTGCGCGCGCGGAAATCAGCGGAGGCGGCGAACAAGGCCAAGACCGTGTTCCTTGACCAGATGAGCCACGAATTGCGCACGCCGCTCTCGGTTCTGTTGGGCTACAACCGTTTTCTCGAAAATCCGAAAAGTTTCGGCAGCTTTTCCGAACTGGAAGAACGCGGTTCGGCCAAGGACCTCGAAGGGTTTGTCCGGGATATTGCCCGCACGTCCAGTCGTATCGGCGCATCCGGCCGTCAACTTCTTGGGCTGGTCGACCGGATCCTCGACATTTCCGACATCGACGCGTCTTCCGATTGTGCCGAACTGACGGTCATCGGGCTCGATGCGGTTCTGGCTCCGATCGTGGAAAGCGGACATGCACTGACCGAGCCGGTGGATGACGCCATCTCGAACCCGTCGGAGATCGACATTGTCGGCTGCAGTTCGGAGCTGTCCCGCGCGGTTAATGCCGTGTTGCGCCATGTCTCGCATGCATATGTCACACCGGAACTTTCCGTCGATGTCGTGGCGGAACCCGCATCGGTGACGCTGACATTCAAGGTCTCCGGCATGCGCCGCGCGGTTCCGAACCCGGGGCACCTCCTCAGTGGCGGATTCGCCAGAAACGGTGATGGAATCGGGAAGAACGACGCGGGTCTCGACCTTGTTATCGCGGATCAATTGGTGCGGCGCGGTGGCGGGACATTCCGGTATGAGCGGGCTGACTCCGAAACGGATATCGTCGAAATCCGTCTGACCCGTGTGGATTTAGAAGGATTGCAATCAAACGCCGCCTGACCCGCAAGCGTCCCAGTCGTGTCAAAGTCTCGACGAATTCGGCAGGTATTCCTTCAAGACAAGTCATTGGTTTTTGGTTGGGAGGCCGCCCGTGAACGCATTGAAGGCAAAGCCGATACTGGCGAAGCTTCGACATCAGATCGGCGGTATCCTGGTTGTCGCGGGGCTTCTGGCTGCGTTCGGATTGATCACGATCCTCAAATTTTCCGGAGCTTTGGATTTCCTCTCGCTCAACCTTTACCTGTTGGTCAGTGTCGTCCTGATCGTCTCGAGCTGCGCGTTCTTCCAATTGCAGACCTACAACCGGCAGCAAGCCAAGATCCTGTCGATGCAGTTGAAGGAAAACGCCGTGATGCGCGCGGCGCTCGATAAGCATGCCATCGTGTCGGTAACCAACGCCTATGGCGAGATCATTGATGTGAACGAACGCTTCGTCGAAGTTCTGGGTTACAGCCGCAATGAGTGCATCGGACGCACGCCGCAATTCGTGCATGACGTCGAGGATGCAGATAACATGTTTCTGCAAATTCGCGCGTGCATCGCTCAGGGTGTGCCTTGGTCCGGAGAGCATTCCTCGCTGACCAAATCGGGCGAAAGGCGCTGGTTCAAGGCAACGATCGTGCCGATGACCGACAAGTCCGGCAAACTGATCAAGGCCATCTCGATCCGGTCGGACGTGACCAATATGCGGGCCGCAGCCGCGGATCGGCAGGTGCGCGTACTGCTCGATAACCTCCAGGACGAGGTCTATATCTACCGCCTGTCCGATCTGTCGATCACCTACATGAACAACTCGGCCTGCAAACGTCGCGGGTGGGACCCGTCGGAAGTCGCCTCCCACAAGATCACCGATACCTATCATAAACTGCAAGAAAGCCGGATCCGCGAAACGCTTGAGCCGCTCGTGCGCGGCGATGTGGAGACGACGTATTGGCAGAACAGCGATCCTGAATCGCCGACCGAGATCTCGACCCGCCTCTTCGAGCAGGCCGATGGGGAGATGGTCTTCATCTCGCTGGTGCGTGACATCACCGAACGTCAGGCGCTGCAACGTGCGAAACTGTCCTCCGTCTCGGTGGTCAGCCACGAATTGCGCACGCCGCTGACCTCGATCGCGGGTGCCCTGAAGATGCTGCAGGGCCGTTTCGACAGCGATCTGAGCCCGCAGGCGCGCGAAATCCTCAAGATCGCGGCGCGCAACACCGACCGCCTTCTGTTCATCGTGAATGACATTCTCGATCTGGAGAAGATCGAAGCGGGCCAGATGACCTTCGCCAAGGAAGAGGTCGATCTCGACACGCTGATCCGGGATGCCGTCGATTCGCATCAGACCTATGCGGACAACCTGAAGGTTAAGCTGGCCTTCCAGTCCCGTGGCCCCGGCGCAATGGTGGAAGGCGATCCCGCGCGGCTCATGCAGGTCATGGCCAACCTCATCTCGAACGCGGCGAAGTATTCCTATGAAGGCGATACGGTCGATGTGTCCGTAACCGATCATCGGACCGCCTGGCGCGTCGCGGTGCAGGATAATGGCCCCGGAATCGACGCGGAAGGCTTGAGAAAGCTCTTCGATACCTTCGCGCAGCTCCAGGCAACGGACGGTGTGCGGCGCGAGGGCACGGGTCTGGGCCTCGCCATCACCAAGCGCATCCTCGACAAGCACGAGGCGAAGATCCGCGTGGAAAGCACGGTCGGGGAGGGCAGCTGTTTCTACTTCGACATGCCCAAAGCGCAGGTGCAGGCGATCGAGACCGATCAAGCTGCCTGAGGTTCGGATATAGCGACGGGAAGGCTCGGCATGTGCATCTGCACGCCGAGCCTTTCTCGTCCGGGTAACGAGCCAAGGTCGCACATAGAGTCGGAGGCGCCATTGCGTCCGGCCTTTTGATCAGACGAGCGGCTTTGCGCCGGTTTTCTTTTCCGCACGTCCAGAAAATCCGCCCGCGCGTGATCCGGGCTGTTTGGCTGACGTCCATCTTATGCGATACGTCCGGTGAGAGATGTGGTCCGGAGTGGCGAACCCCTGGCATTCGCGTGCATAGAAGACAGGCGAATCGCCACTTCCGGCCGAGAGATGCGCGGCGGCGGGAGATTTCGGTAGACCATGGTATACCGAGCCGCTATAGACCGCTCAAACGGATGAAAGGACACCAGCCATGTCGGATTCGAACACTCCTGATATCGTCTACACCAAGGTCGACGAGGCGCCCGAGCTGGCGTCGCATTCTCTTCTGCCCATCATTCGCACCTTCGCCGCCGCGGCGGGTGTGTCGATCGGGATGAAGGACATCTCGCTTGCGGGCCGGATCATTGCGGCTTTCCCCGAGCGTCTGACCGATGCGCAAAAGCAGACCGATGATCTGGCCGTGCTCGGGGAGCTCGTGAAGCAGCCCCATGCCAACGTGATCAAGCTGCCGAACATCTCCGCATCGGTGCCGCAGCTCGTGGCCGCCGTGAAGGAATTGCAGGCGCAAGGCTACGACATCCCCGATTTCCCCGATGCGCCCGAGACGGACGCCGAGAAAGAGGCCCGCGCGCGCTACGACGCGATCAAGGGCTCCGCGGTGAACCCGGTCCTGCGGGAAGGCAATTCGGATCGCCGCGCCGCAGGCGCGGTCAAGAAATACGCCATGGCGAACCCCCATTCGATGGGATCGTGGAGTGCGGACAGCAAGACGCGCGTCACCTCCATGGACGAGGGCGATTTCTTCTCGAACGAGACTTCGATGACCTTGTCCGGCGCCCAGGCCGGTGCCGCCAAGATCGAGCATGTTGCCGAAGATGGCAGCGTCACAGTTCTGAAGGATGCTGTCAGCTTTGCCGAAGGCACCGTTGTCGATGCGACCTACATGTCGGCGGCCAAGTTGGACGCTTTCCTCGCCGAGCAGATCGAAGCGTCGAAGCGGGACGGTATCCTCTTCTCGCTGCATCTGAAGGCCACCATGATGAAGGTCTCCGACCCGATCATCTTCGGCCATGCGGTGAAGGAATTCCTCAAGCCGGTCTTCGACAAGTACGGCGACGATCTGAAGGCCGCAGGCGTGAACCCGAACTCGGGCATCAAGGATCTGATGGCACGTGTCGAGGACATGGCGAACGGCGCTGAAATCAAGGCCGAGATCGAGCGTGTGATGGGTGAGCGTCCGCCGATGTACATGGTGGACTCGGCGAAGGGTATTTCCAACCTGCACGTGCCGTCGGACGTGATCATCGACGCCTCGATCCCCGCACTCATTCGCGCAGGCGGCAAGGGCTGGGGCCCGGACGATGCGCAGCACGACACCAATTGCGTGATCCCGGATAGCTCCTATGCGCCGGTATATGACGAAACGATCAAGTACTTCAAAGATACGGGCGCGCTGGACCCGACGACGTCGGGTACCGTCCAGAATATCGGTCTGATGGCGCAGAAGGCGCAGGAATACGGCTCGCACCCGACCACCTTCGAGATCCCGGCCAAGGGCACGGTACGCCTCGTTGCGGCCAATGGTGACGTGATCCACGAACATACCGTTGATGCGGGCGATATCTGGCGGTCGGCCTCGGCCAAGAAGGCGCCGATCGAGGATTGGGTGAAGCTTGCCATCGAGCGCCAGCGTGCCGAGGGCTGCGAGGCAATCTTCTGGCTCGACGAGAACCGTGCGCATGACGCCCAGCTGATCAAGATGGTGAAGCCCATCCTTGAGGCGGAAGGCGTGGCGGACAAGTTCCAGATCCTCGCGCCGCGTGCGGCGACCCGGCAGACGCTGGAGACGATCCGCAAGGGCGAGAACTCCATTGCGATCACCGGCAACGTGCTGCGAGACTACCTCACCGACCTCTTCCCGATCCTTGAGCTTGGCACCTCGGCCAAGATGCTCTCCATCGTGAAGCTGATGAATGGCGGTGGTCTGTTCGAGACCGGGGCAGGGGGCTCGGCCCCGAAGCACGTGCAGCAGTTGGTCGAAGAAAACCACCTGCGCTGGGACAGCCTTGGCGAGTTCTGCGCGCTGGCGGAAAGCCTGAAGTTCCTCGCCGATGCGCGGGACAACGAGAAGGCGCGCATCCTCGGCGAAGGCGTGGAAGCGGCGACGCAAGGTGTGCTCGACAATGACCGCTCGCCCTCGCGCAAGGTCGGTCAGCCCGACAACCGCGACAGCCATTTCTGGTTCGCGCTCTACTGGGCGCAAGCGCTTGCGGCGCAGACCAAGGACACCGAGATCGCGGCGCATTTCGCACCCATCGCCAAGGCCCTGACCGAGAATGCTGACACGATCGTGTCGGAGCTCGCGGCAGCGCAGGGCAAAGCGGTCGATCTTGGCGGCTATTTTCACACCGACGAGGCGAAGACCTCGGCTGTGATGCGGCCTTCGAAGACGTTGAACGAGATCATCGGCTGAGTTTTCGCAAGCTGACCGATATGCACCCGCCGACCATGTGTCGGCGGGTTTTTTTCATGGCCCGGTCTTGGGCCCACGCAGTCGGCTATGGCTGGGGTCTTGCGCAGGATCACCCGGGTTGCGCCATCGCGACACGACCGCGCGGATAAGCGCATATCGCGCATCCCGGTCACGCGCGACGTTGTGCAAGCCCGGGCGGGGGCGTAAACGGACGACATGCGCGTGTCGGCATCATAGGTTGCGACGATGAGACTGTCCCGGACGCAGCTGCGCGTGGTTCAGATCGCGGTCAGCGTGACGCTGCTCACGCTGCTTTGGCTTGCGCTTGATGGGCAGGAAGCGCTGCGGATCTTGCGGCGCGCCGATCTGGGTTGGATTGGCCTGGCCTGGGTCGTGATGACGGCGCAAACCCTTCTTGCGGCGTGGCGATGGAAGTTGATTGCCGGTCGCCTTGGCCAGCCCTTCGGTTACAGTCTCGCCGCCCGCGAATATTACATGTCCCAATTCGTGAACCAGTCGCTGCCGGGTGGCATGATGGGCGATGCGGGGCGTGCCTACCGGATGCGCAAGCCCGCAG